>JAHKLF010000049.1 GCA_029856615.1 Candidatus Njordarchaeota archaeon | reverse complement strand
CTTGGGGAGGAACGATTATCATAATGTCTCGTCTTTTTCTTAATTGTTTCTTAGCCATTTCATCGGAGATATATGAAGTAGGCGTACCTAAATAACTCTCTAAGAATTTCTCTATCGCTTTCAGAGTTCGATATGCGTGCAATATAGAAGTAGATTCTTCGGAATAAAGACAGTATACCGTATGAAGGTTCGTGTGAGTCTGAACATATGCAATAGCGCTACGCTTTTTTAAGCATGCTTCAGCGGCTTCTATATCTACTAAGTCATATGCGATGTTACCCATTTTTTGCAATTTCTGTAAAATATTCATGAGCATTTTTTTTCCGATTTTTTTGTTTAATTCATACTTTCTGCACCATCTCTTAATCTGAATTAATGGATTATTATAATCCACTAAATAAGCAATTATGTAGTCAAATTGAAGTCGCCTGAGAGCTGTGACTCTATGCATTCCATCAAGGACAACTTTACTTTTTTCATCTACAATGATGGGATGTTGGAAGAATTGTGCTTGTGAGAGAATTCTTATCAAAATTTCTAAGAATCTCTCAACGATTTCTTCATGAAGATATAACTCACCTAAAGATACCGCGCCTATTTTGGCCAAGAATAAATGTTCGTTACTGGAATGTATGATAGTAAACATAATGAGTTCACCACAAGGTAAGCGTAAAACATGACATAGGCTAAAAAGCGCCATGACTAAGTAAATCTAATTAGTTCATAAAAAATACAAAGTTATTTTCTACATAAATGTTTTAGAAATCTTAACTCTGAGAGTTTAATTAGACTATGAAAAAATCTCTGTGAAAAATATTATGCTATTTCCAAAATTAATCATCATGTTAGCGATATAGTTAAAATATGATTTGAAGAAATCTCTACAATAGAAGTTACATGAGGCTCTTAAAATGCGAAATATAGCTGAGAAACTCAGTAAAATAAGGATCCCGTGGATTCCAGGCCTGCATAAACCTAATTTCAAATTATCCATACCAACGATAGATCTGGCTGATCCATCAGTTCGCCAGGTTATATTCGTTATCCTCGTAGTATTTTCATCATTGATGTCTGCTGGTATCATCTTTATGTTAGTAAATCCACCACCTGCTTTAATTACAATTTACTCTAAAAAACCTACGATACTATTACCGGATATTGATAGACAGACATTAACGGAAGGTATTGTTGTCTTCTCTCTCTTTATTATCTCAATGATAGGCATATTCATAATGAGGAGATCCACGGAAGTTTTCACTGAGGAGGAAGCGAGATCCCTATGGTTAAGTTTTGGCTTTGCTCTCTTATTAATCGGCTCTCTCGCATTGGCTTACATCCTTAATACTAAAATAGAGGAAATGAAAAAACTAGGTAGAATGTTATTGCTGATTGTAGAATCGCTATTCTAACTTCTTTATTTCCTCAACAAGACTCTTAAAAACGACTTCAGCAGCTCTTTTTTGAGCTTCTCTAGTCTGTGCTCCAATATGAGGTGTTAATATTACGTTAGGAAATCCTAGGAGTTTCTTAACTAACGGATTATTGGGCTTCAAATTAGAATCCGCAGCATAACCGCCTATCTTTCCAGATTCTAAGCCCCGAATAAGCGCATCGAGATCTATTATTTCCATCCGGGCAGTATTAATTATCAGAATACCATCCTTCATTAATTCTATTTCATTACGCCCTATCATTCCTCGTGTACTTTCTACTAGAGGAACATGAATCGAAATTACATCAGACTCTCTAAGTAAATCTTTAAATTCTCGATACTCAATTCCAGCAGAGTCTACCTGCTGCCTTATAATATCAAATCCTATCACATGCATATTCATCGCTTTAGCAATTTGAGCTACGCGCCTTCCTATATTCCCCACTCCTATTATTCCAAGAGTTTTCTCAGCAAGTTCAATGCCATAACAAAACTTTTTAGCCCAAAATCCGCGTCTCATTGTTTCGTCTCCAAAAATAATAGGTCTCGCTAGAGCGATCATTAACCCTATTGTTAATTCAGCGACAGAATCAGCTGTTGCTGCTCCTGCAGTTATGATTTTTATACCTTTTTCCTTTTCTGTCTTTATATCAATATTTTCAAGTCCTACACCTACTCTAGCTATTATTTTCAATTTTCTGCCCTTCTCTATTACTTCTCGTGTAACCTTAGTTCTGCTTCTTACTACTATAGCAACATAATTTCCAACAATATCAATTAACTCATCAGCACCAATCCCTGGCTTATAATCAAATTCTACACCTGATCTCTTCAGAATATTAAGGCCTATATCAGAAACTTCATCGGTGATTAGTACACGTGACAAAACCAATCACCTTTCTCCACATTTTTTAGTATAATCATGCGAAGAGATCAGAAATATCTTCTTTTTTCTCTATTTTTCTTCCTATTAATTTCTCTAGGTAATTAGAGATATTATTTATTAGCCTTAAAAATGCTTGTCCACGTGAACTTTTCGATAAAAACTTTTGAAAAGCGGGCGTAAAGAAGTGGGAAGTTAAAAAAATTTCCCGATAAAGGTAGAATCCAATGATTTTCCTAGTAATTTCGCTTTTTCCCCAATCAAATTTCTTCTCTAAATACTGAGTTACAACTAACATGCTTTTCAAAATCCTTGTTGCAATATCAATTATGTTAATTAACTCCGAAGAGACGTGTCTTCTTTCGTCTTCGATTTCCGCGTATGGAATTAATGCTTCTAAAACTAATGCTATCGGTGACCCCAGCAGGAATTGAATAGTTAACGATGAAAGGGGGTTTGTTAAACAGCGTAATAAGTAACGTAAAAATCCCCGAGGATCAATAAGCAAAAGCGATTTGAATATAGATTTTATTTCAAAATTCCAATTAGTCGCTTCCTCTATTATTTCATTAATAAATGACAGAAGATTTGTTTCTGATAATCTATCAGAGATGCTAATAGGAGGGGATGTAGCAGATACGGGAAGTGATCCTGTTTCTGGGGGGAGTCTTAAGATCAAGCGTTCATTTAAACCTATTGATTTCATCTTCTCGTGCATCAGAAATAAACCTAATTTACGAGTTCTCTCCACAGCTTTATGTACATCTCCTATAAGTACGCTCTTAACGATGAGTAGTGTGTGATACAAAGATTGCTTATTAATATCTTCTTTTATTATACTTTTAGCAAGATTAAGTTCGCAAAAATTGCTTAGAAGACCGATAACTTCTTTTTTGAGACTGTTTTTTTCATTCACATTTTTTGCACTAATATAATTGCGAACTATCCCTTCAATAGCCATTGGAAAGACAGAGTAGATTACACTGATGGAACTTTCTAAAATATCCTCATCTTCCTTCCTTATTTTATCAAGAATTTCATTTAAACGAGGAGCTCTTTCTAATATTATGAATAGTTTATTCATTAAACGTTCACTAATTATCTTCTCGCTTTCCTTAATTATTTTCTGCAGAGAGTAAGCATATACTGATAATAAGGTGTCAACAAGGTTATTTATACCCAAAACGATGAAAGTCTTTTTCCATTCATCAGATGTTATAATACTGATCAATTCATCTAGTACGTATTCCTCAACAGAACCTTCACCAAAAACGAAATGCAAAAGACGAGGTCCGTACCCCATCCACGTTAAACATAAAGTAAATACTAGAAAATATGTAGAGAGAAAGTTGTATGCTAAGCTTTTAGCAGCATGTTTATCTTCAGAGGCAAGAATGCTTATCAATTCCCGTGTGGCGTTTAACCATATCTTTATATCAGAAAGCTTGACCGCTGTCTTATTATTCTTTTTCTGTCTTATTATTGGTCTCAAGAGAGTTAATGCAAGGCATGAAGGATCTTTTTCCTCAGAAGATTCATCGCTTATATCAGAAAAGATCCTTTTAACGCACATAGGTGATTTCTCCGAGAGTGTCTTTATATCCCATATCGTTGTATATCGAGGAAACAAGACCAACTTAATAACAGATAATAGAACATCCTTACTATACGACATAGTAATCATCAATACAATAACTTCTCGCAATAATATTACGAATCCGAAGTTCAGTCTTACTGCTTTAAAAAGTTTAAAGTATTTTTAAGAACATTCGGTGTGCATTATGCCCTTAAGATGGCTAGGGAAGCACCTAATGCTAAAGGCAAAGTATATAGAGGCCTTAAGAAAGGGAAGAAAAAAAGCAACCATTAGACTAGGCAAGGTAGATGTTAAGTCCCGGGAATTTATAATTCATTCTGGAGGACGGATAATTGCGAGGGCAATTTTAAAGGGCGTTGTATATAAAAAGATAAAAGAGATCACTGATGATGATGCTAGAATGGATGGTTTAACGTCTAAAGAGGAACTATTAAAGGAACTTAGAGAACATTACGGCGAAATAAAAGATGATGATATCGTAACAATAATCCTATTTGATATAGTAGAATTCTTAGACAAGCCTGAAGAAAAATATCCCCATGGCCTTAAACCTTTTGAGATTGCTAAGCTTGCGTTAGATAACTTAGAATTGAGTGAAAAAGAGAGAAGGATTTTAAGATTACTGGTTAAAACGCAGAGTATAAGAAAAACGGCTAAGAAAATTTACGGAAAATTATCCAGCAGATGGAAGATTCGAAAATTACTTGATAAATGCATAAGATTACTGGACGAAAAAGGAATATTGATGAATATGAAAGAGAAAGCGAAGTAAAAAGGATAAGGCTGTATAAGGGGTTTCTATGGCAACAAGGAAAATAATTGCTTTAATAACGGATTTTGCTATTTCCGATGGCTACATAGGTGTAATGAAAGGAGTTATTCTTTCAATAAATCCTTCAGTAGAAATCGTAGACTTGGCTCATGAAATAAATAAACACGATATTCTGAGTGGCGCATTTATTCTTTCATCTGCGCTTAAATATTTTCCTAAGGGCACCATTTTCGTAGGAGTAATAGATCCTGGTGTAGGTACGGAGAGAAAAGGGATTGCTATAAAAACGAAGAATTATTATTTTGTGGGTCCTAATAACGGATTATTTAGCTTAGCAACAATGATTGATCCAATAGAGGAAATAGTCGAACTTAAAAACTCGGAGTATTTCCTACCTAGCATTTCGTACACATTCCATGGGAGAGATATCTTTGCTCCTGTAGCCGCTTGGATTTCTAAAGGTGTTAAATTGAGAAAACTAGGACCAAAACTACCCCTATCAGAATATGTTACTCTCGACATAGGAGAACCTCGGATAGAAAAGGACTCATATACCTGTACAGTCATAGGAATAGATGGTTTTGGGAACATAATAACAAATCTTTCGGGAGAGATCTTTGAGAGAAGAGAAGGATACGGTCGGATTTTTCTAGTATACAGGCAAGGAAGGGAAGAAAGGTTTCTTGCCACATATGTAAGAACTTATGGTGAGGCAGAGGAGGGAGAAAATATAATTCTCATCGGAAGCCATGGAAATATAGAAATAGCCGTTAATAAAGGGTCAGCGGCGGAGAGACTTGGTATTAAAGTACGTGATAAAATAATTATAAAGCGGTTATCAACTATGTAAAAATGAATGATGTGAGTATAACTCTCATTCATTAGTTTAACTCAAGCTTTCTCTTTATAGCTCTTATAAATTCTCGATATGGCGGAGAAGGGGCCCATGGGCGGCTCTTAAATTCTGGATGAAATTGTACGCCTAAAAAGAAATCATGCCAAGAAACCTCGAATCCCGCTATATTTTTTTCCTCGTCTTCCGCATTTATTACATAACCCTCATTCATCATTTTTTCCGCATAATCCCTAATTATATGATAGCGATGTCTAAATCGCTCAATAACATATTTCTGTTTATATGCATTCCAAAGTCGCGTACCCTTTTTTATAAAAACTCCTATTCCACCTAACCTCATTGTACCCCCTTTAGTTTGCACATTTTTCTGCCATGGTAGCAAATCGACTACAGGATAACTAGTATAAGGGTTCACTTCAGTAGTATGAGCATCCTTCCATTTCATCACATCTCTAGCAAAAGCAACAGTAGCTAATTGTGCTCCATAGCAGATCCCTAGGAAAGGAATATGCTTACGTAAGGCAAACCGCGCAGCTTTAATCATTCCTTCTGTTGCTCTCTTACCGAAACCAGGCGTAAGTAAAATACCATCATAGGACTCCAAATCTTTCACTTCGTAATTCTCAGCATCAATATATGTTATTTCCACACTCACTCTTTCATGAGCCCCAGCATGTTTTAGAGCTTCATTAATACTGATGTATGAGTCCACTATTCGCGTGTACTTACCCACCATAGCGATTCTTATTGATGGATTATCCATCATAAATAGCTTAACAATGTCCTCCCATTCTTTTAGTCCAATACGTGGGTTTTCTGCTGGTATAAGGTTTAATCGGCGTATTATATAGTCCCCGAAACCCTGTTGTTCAAAGACTATGGGCAAAGCATATACAACATTTAAATCAGGAGCGGATATCACAGCTTCGATAGGGACTCCAGAGAATAGGGATATCTTCTTTTTTTCGTCAAGAGTCAAAGGCAATTCGCATCTAGCTACAATTGCATCAGGAGTTAATCCTGCTTGGAGTAGCCTCTGAACACTATGTTGTGTGGGTTTAGTTTTTAATTGCCCAATTGTCTTTAAATATGGTACGTAAGTCACATGAATAAGCATTGTATCCTCTTTAGCCATAGAATTTCTCAATTGTCTGATGGCTTCTAGAAAAGGCATTCCTTCAATATCCCCAACAGTCCCGCCAATTTCAACAAGGATTATATCACTTCCTTCATTAGCAATTTCTAGAATTCTCCTTTTTATTTCATCTGTGATATGAGGGATGATTTGTATCGTCTTGCCTAGATATTCTCCAATGCGCTCTCTTAAGATTACTGATAAATAAATCTGGCCACTAGTTATATTGTGGCTTGGATGAACGTTTTTTCCAATGAAGCGTTCATAAGTACCAAAATCTTGGTCAACTTCTGCAATTCTGAAGACAAAACCTTTTGCGGGTTCAAATTCCCATACATTCTCGCACACAAAGTTTTCTCCATGCTCGATGGGATTCATAGTTCCAGCATCTACATTTAAGTACGGGTCACATTTTATCATTGAAACCGAAAAACCTCGGAATTGCAGTAGTTTCGCGATAGAGGCTGCTACTGTGCCCTTACCTAAACCGCTTAATACGCCACCCGTTATGAATATATACTTAGTCATTCAATACACCAGTGGTCTCTAATTTGATAAGTCCTTAAAAATCTATATAATGATGTTTAATACCTGAGTAATAAGTTGCTTAAATTTAGAAGCCGAGCAATATCTTTTAATTCTCACATTTTCTATCATTAACATAAGAGTTTTTCTTAGTGCTGGGATAGCGATGAGAATTATACTTCCATTGATTCTCATTATGGCTATAGTCTTATGGATCATTTTTCAGAAGGTTGAAAAATTTCGGAAATATCGAGTATGGTTAAAAATAAGATGGAACGCTAGTATGAAATTTTTTAAACATATGTACTATGATGTTATATATTTGATAAGATTGACTGCTTTCATTAAAACTTTATTATACATCGGAATAGTGATAGCTTTTTTAATATTAATCGGTCTGGGATTGATATATATCTGGAATGAATATTTTTATTATTTCTTCGTAAAGATTTTACACTTTAACGTAAGTAAAATAGAATTACCCGATATGCGTACTTTATTTAGTAGATTTAACATTTTCTGGATATTAGGGGCAATTGGGGGGTCTCTATTGTCAGTTTTCATCAAACCTAAGTTGGAGAAATTTGCTGATAAAGTAAATGCAAAGCCGTATATGATCTATATTTTTGGCTCAAATACACTAGTTCAGAAGCTCATTAATGAGCTCATAAGATTAGGTTTAGGGCCCATGGTAGCGTTAATCGCGGACAGGAAATATTATTGGATAGAGGATTTAGGCAAAGCTGTTGATGTTCTCATACTCGATTCTCCCGATGAGCTTCGCATGCCTACTATTTATGATAAAATAACTTTTAAGAACGCATTGAAGGTAATTAGCTTAGTTGATAGTCCTGAGGATAACCAACATATTATATTGAATGTTAGGAGAAATAATCCTGATGTAGAAATAATTGTGCTCTCAAGAAATAAGCCATATATATTAGACCTAGTCGGTACCTCCATTCAAAATATCACGATTATTGAGGATTTAGATACAATTTCTCGTGAGATCATCAGAAGACTCGCATTGGGATTTATTTATGCCCCCGTTATTGAATCTTTTGTGCCAGAGGATTATATAGGCAGGACGCCTAGGGATTTAGAGGAAGACTTTGGAGGGAAAATTAAAGTGCTGGGAATTAAAAGAGGAGGCCGTATAATAAACGCTATCGATATAAAATTTGAAGAGCATGATAAGCTTCTCCTATACTTGGCGGACGAAAATGTATTGCGGGAGTTCATTCACCTTATACCTGTTAAGACTCCAGAAGAAGCATTAAAGGAAGAAGCTGTTAAAGAAGAAATAATGAAGGAAGTATCGGCAAGCGAGGAAGTAACAGAAGAGCAAAAGAAGGATCTATTGGAAAAATTGAAGAAAAAGGATTTAGATGGTTAAGAGCGAGATTTCTATGGATGATTTCTCAAATGTAATTATCGCATAATACCCATTATTAAATGGACCCGGATTGACTATTATCACATCATCTAAATACTCCTTACCTAATGCTTCATGTATATGACCAGTTAATACTAATCTAGGTTTTTCCCTGAGGATAAACTCTCTTATGCTTTTGCTTCCGACGTGTTTTCCACTAAATGTGATATCTAATTTAGTACCAAATGGAGGCGTATGTGAGACAAATATACCATCATGAAGCTTGCCTATTAGTTGGTTTAATGATTCTTTGGCATCGTTTTCAGGCCACTCAAAAGGCGTGTAGAAAGGTGTTATATTTGATCCTCCGAGGCCTCCGATTGGTATTCCATCATATACGAGTATTCGTCCATGTATAGATTGGATATCGTTACCTATTTTTACAGTTGATAGCTGAGGAGGATCGCAGTTGCCGGGCACAAAGAGAACAGGACACCCTGTCTTCTTAAATATTTTCCGGAGGATTTTCTTCCCTTCGTCTGGGGAGCCAAAATCTGTTATGTCTCCTCCTAGTATT
>JAHKLF010000048.1 GCA_029856615.1 Candidatus Njordarchaeota archaeon | reverse complement strand
TATGTAGGAATCCGATAAAGCTATGTTATACTTAATTTTTATTTCAGCAGCTCTTAGACTTATTTCCCTATTGATCAAGACTTCAATGTTATCATGCGTATATAACACATTAAATAGATTCAATGCCCGTGTCTTTGCCTTGAAAGAATCCAATCCGCTAGCTCTATAAACTCTATATGCCACATAATATACTTCTGTAGCAGTTAGAGAAGTTATTACTGCTTTAATTTTCCCAGCAAGTACTTCATTAATCATCCTCCTCGCCAAGCTATAAAATTCGCTACCTCTCGAAATAGCCTCAACCCAGACCCCAGTATCAATGGCTACTTGCTTCATTGAATAACAAACCCCCAGTATATTACTCCGTAATACCAAGTAGATTTAATAGCCTTCTTATTTTATCTTCATCTATCCGTTTACTTTCCCCCAATATGTCTTTTACCACGTCCCTCTTCTGCACATTTACTTCAAAATCACCCCAATTAATTACTCTCTTACCGCTCTTTATTCGTTCAATCCAATATTTAATAGCCTCTTGCACAGCACGTGATAAGCTTCCTTTTTTATAGCCATATATCCGGTGAGCAATTTCTCTTAACTCTTTTTCTAGCGCATCATCGATTCTTACAGTGATTAACCCCATCTCTCTCACCAATATAAAAAAATATTTAAATATTTAAATAAATATTTCCAAAAATCATGACTCAACGATATCCTTATTTCGTAAGATATTTTTTAAGATTCTTATAGTTCTCTCAACATCTTTTAATCGAATATTCTCATTCGGTGCATGATGTCTAGATCCCCAATAGCTCACACCTATCCCCGCTACCGCTGGTAATCCAAAATATTTTGTAAAAATATGCATTGGTCCGCTCGCGGGAGACCACGGCGATATTCTTATCTTTTCGCCCATTTTCGTCAATATTTTAATTAATTTTTGAATGAATGGATTCCTGAAATCTGTGTATGCTGGTTCCGTCATTGAATGTATACGGCACTCTATGTCACGTTTCTTAGCATACTCTGAAAGTTCCCTAGCAATCTTCATCGGATCTTGATTGGGGACCAATCTAAAATCTATCTTAACGGAAGCTTTAGCTGGTAAAACAGTCTTTGATCCAGGACCCGTGTAACCTGTTATGAAACCGTCAATATTAAAAGTTGGATTACCGAAATACGCAAATAGGGCTTCTCTACCACTTAAATTATTTATGAATTCCTTAATTCCAAATTCCTCTTTTAATCCATTAGGATCAAATGCGAGCTCGTATCCTTCATTTTCAATCTCATGTACTATTTTCTTTACATCTATTATCCCCTCATGAAAGCTTTTTATTTGTTCAAGGTTGTCCATTTTAAGCTCGTATAGAAATCTTATTAGATCCCAAGCTGCGCTTGGTAATATCACAGCTAATGATGAATGTGCATCCCTCTTAAGTCTTTTGGCTTCTAATTCCACATATAATATTCCCTTTAATCCTAAGATAAGAGCTATCGAATCGTCTCTGCCAAATCCACCGAATTCCCATATCACTCCAACGACATCTCTAAAGAACTCTTTTCTTTGTTGTAACATTTCTAGGAGATGAGGAGAACCAGCTTCCTCTTCACCCTCAATAACAAATTTTACTCCATACGGTAATTTACCTTCTTCCTCTATGACTTGCTTCACCGCTAATATTCTTGAAACAATATTTCCTTTATTATCCCCAACACCACGGCCATATAAAAAACCATTATCCTCTTTAAGCGTAAAAGGATCACTTTTCCATTCTTCTAATGGTTCTACTGGCTGAACATCATAATGATTATAAAATAATAATGATTTATCACTAACGCCATTTACACTGGCGAGAATTACTGGATTACCATCTGGATGCCTAAGAATTTCGGTACGAAATCCATATTCTCTTAAGATCTCTTCAAGATATAAAACTGCTCGCTCGCATTCATCATGATTAATTGCAAGAGTCTTAAAATTCACTAATTTCGATAATATTCGTACAAATTCCCTCAAATACTCAGGCATATGAATCCCCATAGATAAGAATGAGAAAAGCGCTATTTAAAAACTAGAATATATCACTGGATAAAACATGACTATTAATGATTAGGAGTTATTGACTCATTCCATGAAAATGCGTCATCTTACAATTTATTTCTCTTAATAACTTCATCTAGGCTACAGAATACTCTTAATATTGAAGTTATAATATTAATATCCCTCGAAATACTAACCCTTTTTCTGCACTCAATTCAATGCCATATTTATCCATTGTTCCCGATCCAATAATTATGTCGGGCATTTTAATTATCTTATCGCCGACTTTTATTTCTTCCACAAAATCGTCAGTCAGGAATATCATCTCTACTAGAATATGAGTATTTATAATTATTTTTAGAATAACATATCGATCTAGTTTTACTTTCTCTCTATTGATTAGATAGCCATAATAAGGCTCATCCAATTCATGCCATTCTCGTGAATTAAAAAATCGTTCAAATTTTTTAGCACTCATTATGGTAAAGCCCGCCCCTGCGTCAAATAGCGCTTGAGCTTCAGCTCGTTTTCCTTTGAAGTCAAGGATCACTTTCTTTTGAACCCTCATGGAGGTTACCTTAAAATGATTAGAATGCTTGATAGACTCATTGATACTAAATATACATACAAATCTTTAAAAATAATTATTGTCATCTAGAAGACGGTGAGGCCGCTTGGACGGAGAGTCTATTTCTTCTATGCAATTTGAGAGAATGCCCTGGGGTCTCACTTTTATTATTGGTTTAGGATTTTTTACAACGGGTATAACATGGTCTCTTTATAATTCTTATGTACCAATTTTCTTACGGAATATTATAGAATCGGATCCATATTGGTACGCACTACTAGCTCTATGGATAAATACATTCATCGGAATTGTAATGATCCTAGATAACATAGCAGCAATTACATTGCAACCATGGATAGGCGCTAAATCGGACAATACATGGACACGATTTGGGAGAAGAATGCCATACTTAATGGTGGGGATTCCCATTGCAGCATTATTCTTCGCTTTTATTCCAGTAGTCAAGGACCTAATTCTTCTTCTATTAATAATAATGGTCTTCAATATCGCAATGGCATTATATAGAGCTCCCGTAGTAGCATTAATGCCCGATATTATTCCATCAAAGTTTAGAAGCAAGGCAAATGGAGTAATTAACTTTATGGGGGGAGTAGGCGCTGTATATGCTTTTTTCGTAGGATCATATATCTATGAGTACTTTGGTGCATTCTGGACATTTGCTGTGACATCAATTATCATGATTACGGCATTAATTATCTTGATGTTATACATAAAAGAGCCCGAAAAACCGCTGGACGTTGAAGAGAGAATTTCGATTATTAAAGCGTTTAACGAAGTCTTAAGCGACGAGGATAAAAGCGCATTATTCATGTTACTGGCAATAATGTTTTGGTTCTTTGCATACAATATAATTGAAACTTGGTTTACTACTTATGGTGTCTTGATACTCAATGTGACAGAATACGAAGCGTCACGTGCACTCACCGGATTTGCATTAGTATTTATCCTATTCGCGATTCCTGCTGGTTTCATAGCGACAAAGATAGGTAGAAGAAAAACCATTATTTATGGATTAATCGGCCTGACTGCATTATTATTCATAATAGGTTTCCTCAGAAGTTTACTATTAATTGCCGTATTGCTTGCTGTTGCAGGAATCTGCTGGGCAATGATAAACATCAATAGCATTGTAATTGTATGGGAGATCGGGGGTTATAGGAAGTTAGGAGCTTATACGGGATTATATTATTTCTTCTCCTCAATAGCAGCGATATTTGGGCCTCTTATAGCTGGGACAATATTTGACTTAGTTGGCTTCGAGATAATGTTTTTCTTATCAGTTGGCTTCTTAATTGTGGCTTTAATATGCATGTTAGGCGTAAAGAAAGGTGAGGTACATGTTTCGTAATCCATTTAACAGAAGAAAACCTTGGTGTACTGGTCACAGGGGCATACCCGTAAAGGCTCCGGAGAACACGATTAAAGGATTTATGGAAGCACAAAAATTGGGAGCAGATGGTATCGAGCTTGATGTGAGATTAACTAAGGATAGGAAAGTAGTAGTTATTCATGATGCTGAAATAGATAGGACAAGTAATGGTACTGGTCGTGTGAGAGACTATACACTGGAAGAATTGAAGCAATTCGATTTCGGTGAAGGAGAGAAAATACCAACTCTAGACGAGGTATTAAACACTATTGACCCAAACATAATTGTTAACATTGAAATAAAAGAGCCAGATATGGTAAAGGAAGTTATTGAGATAATACGAAGAAACAATGCACAGGACAGAGTTCTTATTTCTTCATTTATTCAGCCAATACTTTTACTGATTAAAAAGCAGGAACCAAGAATAAAAACGGGAGTTCTCTTTGGTTTTAGACCAATAAATATACCAAGGATAGCATTGGAGAGCGGGTCTGAGTTTTTAAATCCCTATTACGAATTCGTTGATAAAACGTTCGTTGAGGAAGCACATAAAGCAGGCATAGGAGTTCTAGTTTGGACGGTAGATAAGGAGGAGGACATAAGGAGGATGATCGAAGCAGGTGTTGACGGAATCATAACAAACAACGTGGAAGCTTGTATATGTATAAGAAAGCAACTGTTAGGATTCTAGTAAATAATGCATGCATTGCGCTAAAATATTAATTCCCTATAAACTTTTACTATGTATTATTACGTCCATTATCAACCAAAAGTCTGATTTTTGGTGCTTATAACTGAGCTTATCGGCCCATTAAGTTATTAAATCGAGGGAATCATGATGAAAAGAGAGATTTTGTACCATCTTTCGATATTTTTATCATGCTTAGGGTTATTGTTCCTGATATTCGATGCTCTGATCCTACTATTATTCGGCTTCATTATAACTGCATTACTGTATTCCGTATATTTTTTCGTAATGATAATTGTCCTCGTAGATTGTGCTTATCTCTTCGGCAGGAAGAAGACGATATTATTTTTCATACTCGCGTTTACGATGGGCTTGTTAATGGAAATCATTGGAGTACTATATGGCTTTCCATTTGGAAAATACCACTATGCGAATATACCCATGAAAATATTCAATCTAGTACCGTTTGATATTCCAATATACTGGTTTGTTATAGTCTATACATCCATGTCCATCAATAATAGAATACTTAACCTAGATAAAAATCGGAAAATGCAGTTGTATGAAATTCCATTGATAGCCGCATTAGATGGATTATGCGCAACGGCATGGGATTTAATCATGGATCCCGTTATGGTACATATCTTAAATGTATGGGTATGGGAAGAGAAAGGCGAATTTTTTGGTATCCCATTTAGTAATTTTCTAGGATGGACGTTTGTTGCTGGGCTGATCTCACTCATTTTTAGATCGATAATTAAAAGCGGAGGAGAGAAAATGCGTACAACAAGCATATCAGGAATAGTATATTTTGAGCTCTGGTTTACAATGGCCTTAATTGCCCATGCAGCTGAACATCCAGAATACATCCCAATAGGCTCCATGCTAATGTTTACATTTTTATTACTCTTCATTCTGCAGACTATTCATAGAACAGCTGATAATGGAGCCCTTTAATCTAATCCATTCAATATGGGATAGTTATTAATGTTTAATGCCGTTGAGGGTCAATTTAAATTTCTAATAAGCATACAAAAGAACATGATGAAACTTCTTATAGTGCCTCTTTGGGTGACGTATAAATGCGGATGTTACCAGTAATATTCATACTTATTCTCCTCTTACAACCTGCTCAAATAGAATCAAATCCGATTTATCGCGCAAGTAATGGTGAAATAGGAATTGATTCCTGGTTCTATTATAATGCTACCTTAATGCCTGGTGGTCAAAGATATATTAATTATACTATAACGGGTATGGATTCTCATCAAGTATCTTATTCCGTTTGTACGATCTATACTAGCGGTTATGTTAGCAAAACTTCAAAGAATGTCGATTTAACAGAAACCCCTAAGTGTGATTTCTGGATTGATATCTCATCTTATGCAGACTTCCTTGAGAGGATTAATGGTACTACGCCTACTGTAGAAATCACTTGCAGAACTAGAATCTTCTCCATAAATGACACATTTATTCATTTCGCAATAAATACTAGTTCTGTCATAAGGGATAGAATAGATGAGGAAATCATAAAAGTAAACACGTATGGTATTATTGTATATCAATGGATAAATATGACAACTATAACTGAAAACCTTGTCTCAAGCAATATTTACATATACAATTTAATTAGCTGGGAGTACAAGAATATCCAAGAGGAAACAGGTGAGGAGGAAGGTGGCGTGGCATTTGACATTAGGATACTGATTAGTATATCGATTGTAGCCGCAATTCTACTAGGAACCGTAATCTACCTTAAGAAGAGAAAACATTCCTAATTTTTTCTGCACGTCGATTTCTCTATAACTTATTTTTACTAGGTAGATTTCTAAACCATGATCACCGCCAAAGGCACAGAAAAATCGACAAGTAGTTTTTTACCAAAATCTTGGTATAGTCTATACATCACTGTTAATATAATTATATGATAGTTTTTGGAAAATCCATATTGCACAAGTAATGGTGATAACTGATGTACATTAAGAAACACGGCAGGGATTTCGCATTTCCAGATTATGGACCTAATTATCCTAGAAGCCCCGACTATAAATTAGAGCATGTGAAAGTTCAATTGAGAGTTCATATATTCGAGAAGAGAATAGAGGGTATTGCCACATTACGCCTTAAGAGCAATAAAGATGGCTTAAAATACATCGACTTAGATGCTGTGGATATGACTATTCATTGGGTTAAGAGAGAAGGTACTATACTTGACTATAGTTATGATGGGGAAAAATTAGTTATCTACTTAGATCAACCATTAAAAATTGATGAGATAGTAGAGGTTTCCATCAGTTACGAAGCAAAACCCAAGAAAGGTCTATACTTCGTTTTACCTGATAAGTATTACCCAGATAGAGTACCTCAAGTGTGGTCCCAAGGAGAAACTGAAGATAATAGGTATTGGATCCCATTATATGATTATCCCAACGTAAAGTGTACCTCGGAGCTAATAGTCACGGTTCCTAAGGAATTCACTGTTATCTCTAATGGTAAATTATTGGAGGTAAAAGAAGAAGGCGAATGGAAGACTTGGCATTGGCTGATGGATAAACCTCATACGCCCTACTTAATAGCATTAGCGATAGGATTATTCGACGTTAAAGAAGATGAAGTTGACGGTATTCCATTGCAGTACTATGTACCCAGAGGCAGAAAAGACGATATTGAGAGAACCTTTGCAAGAACTCCAGATATAATTCGATTCTTCAGTGAATACCTAGACTTTAGGTATCCCTGGGATAAATATACCCAAGTGTGTGTGAGTGAATTCATTTATGGTGGAATGGAAAATACCACATTGACGATCCTAACAGATTTAACATTGCATGATGAAAAAGCCCACATGGACTTCGAGAGTGAGCCTCTAGTTGCTCATGAAGCTGTTCATCAATGGTTTGGTGATCTAGTTACAACGAAAGATTGGGCTAATATATGGATAAATGAATCATTCGCTACTTACTTACAATCTCTCTACACTAGACACTGGAAGGGAAAGGATGAATTCGTATACGAGTTACTTAGGGATCTTGATACTTATTTGAGAGAATATAATATGAGATATTCGAGACCAATTGTTACTCGGGTATACAAATACTCCTCCGAGGTATTCGATGCGCATAGCTATCCAAAGGGGGCTTTAGTACTGCATACTTTAAATAGTATTGTGGGTGAAGAAACCTTCCGTAAAATCTTAAAGACTTTCTTAGAGAGGTATCAATTCAAGAATGCCGATACAGAGGACTTCCGTAAAATCGTAGAAGAAGTAACTAGAAAAGACTTTGAATGGTTCTTTGACCAATTTGTATATAATGCTGGTCACCCAGTATTATCGATCAGCTATTCCTATGATCCCGAAGCAAAAGCATTAAAGATAACCATTAAGCAGACACAGAAAGACGACTGTTGGGATGAGTATAGGTTACCACTTGAAACAGAAATCGCAACAAAGAATGGAAAGATTACTAGGACTTTCTGGATTGAGAAAAAAGAGCAAATTTTCTATATCCCCTTAGAAGAAAAGCCAGAGAAAGTATGTTTTGATCCCGAGTTCAAGATCTTTGCTGTCTTACGAATCGAACAAGGCTTAGAACAGTGGATAAATCAACTTAAGTGCGAGCATGTGTATTGTAGACTACTTGCTGCCCGTGCTCTAGCTAAATTCAAGAGCTCTAAAGCTATAGAAGCTTTAAAACAGGCGGTATTGGAGGATCCCTTCTGGGGCGTAAGCGCCGAGGCAGCAGATACCTTGGGTAAAATTGGTGGCGAAGAAGCATTGAATGCTCTTATTGAAGTAGAACAAAAAGTAACCCACCCGAAAATCAGAAGAGCCATCGCGAGAGCACTTGGGAATTTCAAAGAAGAAAGAGCAGCAGAAGTATTAGTGAAGATCTTAACGAATGATGAGGAAAGCTATTATGTGCGATCCGAGGCAGCGACTAGTTTAGGAAAAACAAAATGGGAAAAAGGATTTGATTATCTTGTAAAAGCTTTAGAAGTTCCATCTCATAACCATGTTATAACTCGCGGCGCTCTACGAGGACTATCAGAGTTGAGTGGAGATAAGGCTTTTGAAATCATATTAGACCACACAAAGCTCGGGAAACCTACCTTAGTAAGAGCCGATGCTATCGCAGCTCTAGCTAGATTCCCTGAAAAGAAAGAAACCGTAGAAACAATAATTGAAGCTAGTAAAGATGAAAATTACAGAATCCGAGCTTCGGCTATTAGAGCTGCCCAAGAAATGATGAGTCCAAAATTATTACCGATGCTCGATAAACTTGCTGCGGAAGACTTAGATGAAAGGATAAGAAGATTAGCGAGAGAAGTAGCGACTAAGATTAGAAGACAATTAGAAAAAGGCGTTGAGTATCAAAAATTGAGAGAAGAAATCGAGAAGATTCGCGAAGAAAATAGGAGATTGCTCGATAGAATTGCTAAATTAGAAATGAAGGCATAGATTTCTAATCAATTCTACACTATATATTTATGTTACTAAAAGATACGATTCACTAATCCTCGCCTCTTTTTATTAGGATAG
>JAHKLF010000047.1 GCA_029856615.1 Candidatus Njordarchaeota archaeon | reverse complement strand
TCTCAGTTAGATCCTATTGGCACAACAGAAGTATTTGAAGCCATTAAACGTCTTAAGGAAATGGGTATGACAATAATAATTACATCTCATAAGACGGAGGAGATAGCTTACATAGCGGACCGTGTTATGATATTAAATGAGGGCGAGATTGTAACAATAGGTTCGCCGAGAGAAGTTCTTTCAAATGTCGATTTGTTAGAAAGTGTAGGAGTAAAGCCTCCAGCGGTTACATCTTATTTTAGCAGGTTACAAATCGGAAATTCTTCTGAATTACCGATATATTTAGAGGAGGCAGTTAGCCTAGCTAAGAAGTTGATTCATGAAAATAAATTAATAGTCAATGATGTCGAGTTTAAAAGAGGTCAGAGTAGAGAAAGGGAACCAATTATAGAACTTAAGAACGTAACATTTGTTTATCCCTCAGAGCCGCCTGTTGTCGCCTTAAAGAATATTAACCTAACAATTTATGAGGGGGAGTTCGTTGGAATAATAGGACAAAATGGTTCTGGGAAGACTACACTGGTGAAAAACATAGTTGGTCTACTAAGACCGACAAAAGGGAAAGTGTTATTTCATGGCGAAGACGTTTCTAAGTATACAGTAGGCGAGCTAGCAAAAAGGATAGGATTAGTATTGCAGAATCCAGATTACCAACTTTTCACTCTTTCATGCGAAGATGAAATAAAATTTGGGTTAAAAAATATTGGGCTCCCAGAAGAGGAAATTGAGAAAAGAGTGGAGGAAGCTTTAAAATTTGTAGGATTAGAGCATTTAAGGGACAAGTATCCATTTGCCCTAAGTTTTGGTGACAGAAGAAAGCTTGCTGTTGCAACTATTATTGCCATGCAACCAGAGGTAATCATAATGGATGAGCCTACGACAGCTCAAGATTATAGAGGTAGGTACATGCTGGCGGATCTAGCTAAGAGGATCCATGATAAATATGGTAGAACAATAATAATGATTACTCACGATATGGATTTGGTAGCAAAATACGCTGAAAGATTAATTGTGATGGCTAATGGAGAGATCTTAGCAGATGGACCCACAAGGAAAGTCTTTCAAATGCAGGATGTATTAAAGAAAGCGTTCCTTAAGCCGCCGCAAATCACTAGATTTGCTCAAGAGTTAAGGGATGAGGGGGTCAATCCAGAAGTTTTAACTGTTGATGAGATGCTCGAGGCGTTATCTCTAAATCGAGGTGAGTTATAGTGAGAGTAGTTGAATATATAAAAGCGGATACGTTTATACATAGGCTGAATCCTATAAGCAAATTAATATATACACTATTAACATTAGTGGTAGTGTTTATATCGACTTTTACTCAAGATATCATAGTTCTTCTTATATGGCTGGGAGTTGCATTAATATTTTGGCGAATAGCAAAAATAAGTATACGATACTTCATGGGCTTCGTTAAACTCCTAGCGGGGATAATAATCTTCATTATCATTATACAAGGATTCATGTATAGAGGTCAAACACCATTATTTGTAATTGGGCATTATCAAATTCCTGGAGGAGCTGATATTGGAGTATTCACATACGAAGGATTAATGTTTGGTATAATGATATCAATAAGGGTCTTAACCGCGGTTTCTGTCCTACCATTATTAACCATGACGACTTCATATCTGCGTCTTATGGAATCTCTAACAAGATTAAAAGTGCCGTTTAAATACTCTTTTATTTTCGTAGCTGGAATGCGTTCAGTACCACTAATCCAGGAGACTTGGAATACCGTAGTAGAGGCGCAAAAATTGAGGGCATTCGATATTGATAGAATGAATATCTTTAAGAAGGCATTCAAAGCGTATATCCCAATAGTTACGCCTTTGGTTCTCCTCCTTTTAAGAAAGGCAAACGATATGCAAATAGCAATAGAGACACGAGCTTTTGGGGCACCCGTTAAGAGAACATTCCTGGAAGATATAAGTTTCCATGCAAGAGATTTCATTTTCCTAGGAATAGTGTTTGCTCTTTTTGCTCTCACTATTTACATCAAAATCTTCTTGGCTAAGGAGCTTTGGAATCTATTAATTACGTATCTCACCGAATTTTTTGAATATCTCATATCTTTTCTTCCCTTTTTATAAAACGTCTTGAGGGATCAATTTGCAAATAACTTTGCCTTATGGATCACAAAGTATCTCTTTTTCTCCCGAATTTAAGTTAAATAAAGATAAAGTCATCGTTCCCAATTACATATCAAAACTAAGCGACTTTGAGGCTATACTTAATAAAGCGCTCGAGAACCCCATAGGATCAGAGCCTCTTCCAGAGTTGTTAAAGAAAAGCAATAGGATTGCTATATTATTAGATGATATAACTAGACCTGGCCCAAAGAAGCAAGTAGTAACTTTTCTAGTGAGATATCTAATAAAATATGGAATCAAGAAGTCTGATATTTTAATTATGTTCGCTACGGGGCTTCATAGGAAGCACACTTACAGTGAATGGGAATATATGCTTGGAAGTAAGATATTAAGTGAATTTAGAGTCATGGATCATGACCCAGATGGCGAATATAGATATTTTGGAGAAACTAAGAGGGGGACTCCAGTAGAAATTAATAAGTTAGTAGCTGACGCAGATATAACTATTGGGGTATCTTACTTAGGTATTCATGATTTCGCTGGGTATACTGGCGGAGCAAAAATTATTCTTCCGGGAGTTTCTTCCAGGAGATCAGTGCAAATTAATCATGTTCTCTCTTTAGACGAGAGATCGCAGCCAGGTGTAGCTGACGGTAACCCCGCGAGAGAGGATATGGAAGAAGCGGCTAAGTTATTTGGTTACGATTTTTCCATTAATATTCCATTGAATTACAATGAGGAGCCTGTGGGTATATATGCTGGTGATTTCATTAAAGCTCATAGACAAGGCATTGGGCAAGTTGATTTCATGTATAAAATTAAGGTCGATAAAAAGGTTGATGTTATTTTTGTATCGGCTGGGGGGTTTCCTAATGATATAAGCTTGTATCACGCATCAAGAGCATTAGTATACTGTAGTAATGTGATTAGGGAGGGAGGAACGTTAGTACTAATAAGCGAGTGCAAAGAAGGCATAGGAAATTCGGATACAGAAGAAATAATAAAGAAATATGATAACAATATAGAGGAAATAACAGACCATTTGAGGATGCATTATACAATAGGAAAGTGGGTGGGATGGAAAATTCTTAGCTACGCCGAGAAATTTGATATCATCGTAGTCTCCGACAAAATTGATAAAGAGATTTTTACGAAAACTAAAATAAAGATCTCAAAGAACATTAGTAAAGCCTTAGAGTTTGTTTATAAGAAGCATGGTAAAGAATTTGACTATCTCATAATACCATACGGTAATGTAACACTACCAATCATATAGGTGTGAGACATTGTTTGCTAGAAGAGTTAGAGAGATGGAATTCCCGTCCTTGTACGGTATTGCAGAATTAGCGCGTGGAATGAAAGATGTTATATATCTAAACGTAGGAGAGCCGGATTTTACCACACCGTCATACATAATAGAAGCAGCGAAAAAAGCATTAGATAAGGGATATACTCATTATACTCCAGATGAAGGGATTCCAGAACTACGTGAAGCTATAGCAGAATACTATAATGAGAGGTACGGATCCGACTATACTCTCAATAATGTATTAATCACAGTTGGGGCGACTCAAGCAATTTTTTCAGCCATGATGGCGTTAATTGATGTCGGGGATGAGGTTATTGTCCCAGATCCTTGGTATCCGGGTTATCTTCGATCAATAATACTTGCTGGGGGGAAAGTAGTTTCAGTCAGGCAAGATGAAGAAATTGGATTTCAACTTGATATAGATGAGCTAAATGAGAAAATATCGAAGAAAACTAAAGCGTTAATTCTAATTAATCCAAATAACCCCACGGGATCTGTCTTAACTAAAAAACAGTTGAAAAGCATTGTAGAGATAGCGAGTGACAATAAATTCTTTTTAATAGTGGATGAAATCTATGAGAGATTTGTTTACGAAGGTGGATTTTATAGTATAGCTAAATTTCCAGAAATTCAGGAAAGGGTAATTATAATAAACGGTTTTTCAAAAACATATGCGATGACGGGATGGAGAATAGGTTATGCTATTGCTAAAAAGGAGATCTTAAAGGAGATGCTCAAAGTAACATTGGCTTCTACGCTCTGTCCTAGTTCAGTAGCACAGTATGCCGCACTAGCTGCACTAAGAGGACCTCAAGAAATTATTAATGAAATTGTCAGAGAGTTTGATATACGCAGAAGAATCATAATGGAAGAACTTAAGAAAATAAAAGGTATTCGTTTCGTAGAGCCTAAGGGAGCATTTTATATATTTCCATACATCGGAGGATATAACATGAAAGAAATAGAGCTAGTTAAATACTTAGTCAGAGAGGCTAAAGTTGTGACATCTCCAGGGTATCCTTTCTTCGGCTCTTATGGGAGAAACCATATACGCATAGCGTATACTGTGAACAAGGAAAAACTCAGAGAAGCTGGCAAAAGAATGAGAGAAGCGCTTCATAAGCTCATCGATGAAAAGACTGATTAAATCTTATTAGTAGGTCATGCATCATTCATTAGTTGAAATATTTACTCAATAATTTTCAAGCTACTTTCTTAAATATTTCTCAGCCCCTATTAAGAACCTCTTCTAGGGGAGTAATTATGTCTGAAAATATTAGAGTTGTGATCTACGGACTAGGAGCTATTGGAGCTCTGATTGCTAAGAATATAATAGAGAAGCCATGGATTAAGTTTATCAGTGCAATAGATATTGATCCAAATAAAGTTGGTAAAGATGTAGGAGAAGTGATTGGTATAGGACCAATGAATGTGAAAGTGATACATGACAATGAAGCTGACGAATTCTTAAGAGAAGCTCGGCCAGACGTCGTAATCCACACAGTGACAACGTACCTCGATAAGGCTTTTCCACAATTAGAAAAATGTATTCGCGCGAAAGCCAATGTAGTATCGACAGCAGAAACTCTCGCTTACCCATGGTATAGATTTCCAGATCTAGCCGAAAAATTAGACAAAATGGCTAAAGATAATGAAGTTACAATATTGGGTACGGGAGTTAATCCAGGCTTTATCTTTGATACTCTTCCTGCATTTCTAACATCTGTCTGTGTAAAAGTCAATCGAATTCATGTTATTAGATCAATTGATGCTTCTAAGAGGAGGTATCCTTTCCAAAAGAAATACGGCCTAAGTTTATCTCCAGAAGAGTTTAAAGAGAAAATGGCCAAAGGTGAGATAACAGCACATGTGGGTTATGCAGAATCAATCATGTTAATTTCGTCAATGTTGGGATTAAAAATGGATAAGGTCATCGAAAAACAAGAACCGATAATCGCTGAGAAGCCAATGAAAACTCAGTATTTTGACATTAAACCAGGACAAGTATGCGGCATTAAGGGACTTGGAGTTGGATATATAGGAGATAAGGAGTTCATAAGATTAGAACTTATAGCCGCTGTAGGGAGAGAGGATTACGACGAGGTCATTATCGATGGAGAACCAAAAATGACGTGGAGAAGCGTATATGGCACTTCGGGAGATATCGCAACCGCCGCTATGGTGATTAATATGATCCCTAAGGTACTAAAAGCGCCTAAAGGATTAATAACTATGAAGGATATCCTAATTCCATCACACATTGCATCTCTCTGAGGTGAAATTATTTGGATTATACTGAGTTCTCAAAGACATCGAGAGAGTTTTTTGAAAAAGCTAGAAAATACCTGCCAGGAGGCGTGACTTATTCTATTAGATATGTAGAACCTTACCCGTTTTATGTTGTTAAAGCAAAAGGAAGCAGGATTTGGGATATAGATGGAAATGAATATGTGGATTACTGGATGGCCCATGGAGCGGCCGTACTTGGTCATAATTATGAACCCATAGTGGAAGCAATCAAGGAACAATTAGGGTATGGTATACATTTTGGATGGTGTAATGAATGGGAAATCAAATGGGCTGAAGCTGTTTGTAGATGGTTTGATATGGATAAAGTAAGGCCCACTAATAGCGGCACTGAAGCAAACATGTACGCAATTAGATTGGCTCGAGCTTATACTAAACGCAGAAAAATTGGTAAGTTCGCTGGAGGTTGGCATGGGGGTTATGATGGATTGCATAAGGCGGTTGTTTATCCGTACGACAAACCAGCATCGCTAGGGTTAACTGATTGTGTACAAAATGATATTGTGATCCTCCCATATAACGATTTAGATGGTGTTATGAGCATAACGAAAAATAAGGAGTTAGCAGCAATAATTGTCGAACCTGTATTAGGGGCAGGTGGAGCAATTCCAGCTGAAAGAGATTTCTTAAAGGGATTGCGGGAATTATGCGATGAGAAAGGGATTGTTCTCATTTTTGATGAGGTCATTACGGGATTTCGATTTTATAAGGGAGGCCAGCATTACTATAGAGTAAAACCCGATATAATAACTACAGGAAAAGCTGTAGGCGGGCAGTATTTCCCGGGTGCTGGTGCTATTTGTGGGATAGAGGACATAATGGATCTATTAGATCATCTGAAGAGAAAGAATTTCTGGGAGAGAGTTTTCCACGGAGGGACATATACTGGAAATGCTCTTACAATGCGGGCGGGATATACCCTAATTAGAGAACTCGAAGAGAAGAAAGATCAAATATATCCATATCTAGATTCTCTTGGAGACAAGTTCATGAAAGGTCTAAGGGATATTTTTGATGAACATGAATTAGATGCACTTGTAGTTGGCGTATCCTCAATGATAGGAGTTCATTTTACGAAAGCCAAGAAGCTTAACCCAGTAGAAATCTCGAAGTATAAAGATTTTGAGTTAATGAGAAAATATCATAGATTCATGCTTAATCATAAAATAGTGTACCTATCCGTTATAGCTCCCCATCTCTTCATATCAACTGCGCATACTAAAGAAGATATTGATGAATTCCTTAGACTCACCGAAAAATTTGTAAGTACCCGATAACAGATGAACACATTCATTTAGTCTTTTATTCTGATTTCTTTTAATAACAACTTTTAAATATTCTCTATCTCTATAAACATAATTATTTCACTATATATGGATGATTGTCATGTTAAATGTACTGACGAAAATTGAAAAAGTAGGAATGTTCTCTCTAGACGGTTTCAAAGTTGTATTCATTAATTGTCCTGTATCTAAAATCAGGACTGACGTAATGCATTTACGAGAAGCGTTAGATCGTAATCTAATAGAGGTCTCAGAAATCTCTAGAAGCGGCACTGTCAACTCTCTCAAAGTAGTGAACAAGTCCGATAAATTCATTATTCTGTTTAGGGGAGATACCCTCGTTGGTGGGAAACAAAATAGAACATTATACACGACATTGATTCTAGCCCCAAAATCTGAAAATATTATTCCCGTGGCTTGTGTAGAAGCCGGTAGATGGAGATGGAAGACGGAAGAAATGACTCAGAATTTAAGAATTCCACAATTGATGCGCTTTGAAAAAATGATTATTGAAGCCAATATTCCATCACGCTCTGAAATATTAAGAAATACTGTGAAAATGATGATTCAAAGTTTTACGTGGGGCGAGATTAGTAATAGACAGCATAAATTAGCAATAAGATCAGAGACTTCGGATGTCGTTGAAATTGTATCCAAGGAGATACATCAAGATATCAAAATCAATATTCCAGATGAAGCAAATGGTGTAATATACTTTTATGATGGCAAAATAGTTGGTGGAGAAGTATTTCTTATACCGATAGATAAATCATACATACGAGACGCGATAATAGCTGCTTATTTTGATTATAAATACTATAAAAACGTTGGCGCTAAGATCGAATCAGACATATCAACAATCGAAGATTTAATTAGAGAAATAGGACAATGTGATGTGGAGGAAAAGGAGAGCGTGTTTGAGGAAAAGGTTAAATTGATTAAGTCTGAGAAGGTAATAGGATTTATAGTACAGCTTGGTGACACGCCTATATATGCAGAATTTTCGACTATAGGACAGAATTTTCCCTTGGGATCTCTTAGAGAATCCATAAGGAGAGTGCGTTTTCTGAGAGGGCCCTAAAAATCAATAATAAAGAGTTCCGAGTATATTTTATTCTGATGGATTTAACGTAATATATTTAAATATTTTTCTTGGCTTCTAGATAAATTACATCATTTTTTATCAATAACATGAGAGTTGGGGAATGGTGAATATAAAATTTCACCTTAATGAGGCTTTCGCAGAAATAGAAAAAGGACGACAACGAGATATCCAAAGGCTTTTGTACTTGATATACGCTTTCTTGAAATATTGTGGAGTGAGCACGGGAGACTTATCAAAATGTTGGCTAAAAGAACATGCGTTGAAAGCATTAATTTATTACGGAATTATAAAGGGGGTCTTTGAGACGTACGATTACTCGCCAAGACTGCTTATCTGGGGATCACTTACTAGATTTATCAATATAAGTAGTGAGGCAGAAAGGGATCTCGTTTCTCTTATTGAAAAAGGGTTATTAAAACGTTTAAGGCTTGCTACTCCAACTTATAGGTATATTTACGCTTATTCATTGAATGAAGATCATCTGAAGAGAGAGCTCAATGTTATACCAGAGAGCATTAAAAATCAAGTACATGACTTGTTAAGGTGTCCTAAATGTGGGAGAATGGATAAAGTGATCATCGAATTTGAATCCATAGGAGACATAGAGGAGGATATTTTCCCTTTTCTCTATTGTATGCGATGTCATCTAAGAATAGATACATATGGAGTAAAGGATAAAAGAAACGCTATGAACGGTATTCTTTCTCCCGAAGATGTAGATTATGATAGCGAGCCAGTTAAATTATGAGTGAGGGAGAATCGTGTCAACAGGATTGAGAGACATTTTATCCGAGATACTAAAGATAAAAGCGCCTATTATACTTATAGGAGAATGGATCCCATCTGAAATAAATCAATTCGAAGATTTTGTTGAAGCTTTAGAGGCATATAAAAAAGGCGCAACGTCATTCATGATATCAGCAATTGATAGAGAGCCGAGAGAACCTGTCTTTCCTTCTCAGGAAAGATTAGCATTAGTTAGTGTTACTGAATATAAACCTCTAGAGCATATAGAATTCATCCTGAAGGTATACTACCCAGAAATAGGTGCCATTCAAAGAGAAGACTTGATTGTAAGACTAGATATTAATGGAAACGTCATATATGGAACAAAAGTATTACGCGCGAGGAAAGGCGCAGAAGAAACTAATTGGATTTCATTAGATTTTCTGTCAAGAATAATAACTGATATTTGGGAAGACACAACGGAGGCTATGAACGCGCTACTAACCAGTTATCAGAGAAGAAT
>JAHKLF010000046.1 GCA_029856615.1 Candidatus Njordarchaeota archaeon | reverse complement strand
TGCTCCGGTCGGAGCGCTATGAGAGCCTCTTAGAACATTAATTAAGGCCGATTTACCTACATTTGGATAACCTACTACAGCTACCCGGATCTCCTCGGCGTCTTTAGGAGCATGTTTAAGGATGAGCTTACGAAGTTTTCCCGTTCCTAATCTGTGTCGCGCACTCACAAAGATCGTAGGAAACTCTTTTTCGAAAATTTTTTTCCACTTTTCTAGAACATGTCTGGGTACAAGATCAGCTTTATTAATAACTAGAATAACTTACTGTCCCATTTCTACTAGTCTACACTCAACCGCCGGCATTCTAGATGCCGGGGGATCACGGGGATCTAGAACTTCTAAGATGATATCCGCATCTTTTACCGCTCTCCAAAATTTTTTCCATGCTCCTCTGGTCAGAGGCTTAAAATCCTTAGACAAATTCTTCACTCTGGAAAAATATATATAGTAGTATCATTAGATCTGTGGTCAATTCTCAATGAACACACTCTTATTTTTCCCATGAACAAAAATATCACTCAACTTCCTTAAACTTACTCTTCACAATATGAATTATTAACTTCTTTAATAATCGGAGAAAATCATTTTCATTACTTATAACCTCTCTTAGAACTCCTCCATCAATCATCACAAATGCCTCTTTCCTTGAAATCACAATAACACAAATGTTTCTATCTCCCTTAATAAAGCTCCCCATTGATGCAGTATATTCAATGACCTTATTCTGCATTATTGATGCATCATTTTCGATAATTATGGTTATAGGAGATCGTGCCATATGATAACACACAAGGTCATTAGAAACTTTATTTGATAAAAGTAAGTAGGTGCACAGAACAACGTTAAAGTTATCCGATTTAACTCTAATATTATTAAAATATAACTCCATGTAACCAAAACCAATCGAGTTTAAGAAATCAACACCGCTCCGAATGTTGATTAAGCCTTTAAGCTTCCCTAACATTCTATTCCAGCGATTTATATCTCCTAGCACTGTGGTTTTTATCATTATCAATCTTTTTATCTCATGCACTGCCTCATCGAACAACTCAGACTTCCTACATTTTTAGAAATATCTAGGATTTGGTCTAGCTCATTATCATTAATTTCATCCCATGTATTAACCTACCATAATTACGCATCAGATGCCATTAATTTTTGAGCACTAAATTCTTAGAGCTTTATCCATATCTCTTATGTAATTAAACGTGATGGAATACTCTAGGAGAAGCATACCTCTATGCACATATCACTCGCGCATTATGGAAAACTCTCGGATTAACAATTCAAAATTCTTTAACTATAAGTAAAGAAATGCATTAAAAAATTCGCTTTTTAAACATACATTTAATGAAAAAGATAAAATGCCATAAGGAATATTAATTTTTTATGACAGCATTTTAACCAAAATTCATTAGAGAAAAAGTCTAAATCAAAACTAATATATTGACTTGATAATAGGAATAATTTGAAAAACTTATAAATAACACAACGCGATAAAAGATAATATTTATAAGTCTTGTAAATATCTAATAATATTGAAAAGAGTTTTAAAGGTGAACATATATGAGGATTTATAGAGTTAAAGAGCCGTATAAAGGAATATCAATATTTGATCCCTACACGCTGGCCGTCCTTCTCGCTCTTAAAGAAAGAGGAGAAGGAAACATAGGAGATATAAATAGAGCCGCTTCTAAGTATGCTGAAATGCAGCCCGCTACAACTACGAGAAAACTTGAAGCCTTACGTAAGTACGGACTAGTTGAAATGGAGAAAATTGAGAGAGCACGAGGATGGGTAGAGAAGAGATTTAGATTGACTGATAAAGGTAAGATGCTAGCGGATGCTTTAGCTCAAGCATTACTAGGTGGTCAAATTTAGGAAGATTTAATTACACTCAATTTTTTTCTCATTATTATTTTTTATTTAGCTCGTATAGCAGAAAATATCATCCGTTTTTCTACCTACTCTCCTTATATACCATCCATAGCTTAATATCTTTTAATTTGAATTGAATTATTAGGTGTAACTTTTGAATCTTTATTCGCTGGCAATTAGAGAGTACTTAAAAGGGCGTCTAAGGAAAGCTTCAGAGCACTTCTTCAAAGTTGGCATTGAATATCTAAGCGCTGGGAATTTTGAGGATGCTAAAAAAGCATTCTTGGAAGCAGCCGAATCTTTATACAGAGACCTTGAAGAAAAGAAATGGCGTAGTAAGAATAAAACTAGAATATTGCGCGAATGCCTTATTATTACGGCGTATTATATATTAGCAGATGAAAATGAGAAAGCTCTATCAACATTGAATGAATTTTCAGAACTTAGGAAACACGGATTCAAAGGATCATTCAGACTGGATCCCATATTTCTCTTATTGAAGGTTATGTTAAAAACGGATGCCATGGAAGTTTTCGAGGATATAGAAAATCTATTATATCAATGGAGTAACTTGAATAATTGCGAAAAGGAGAAAAAATATCCAGAATTCTTAATATTGGAAATTGCGAAAAACATATTACTAAGCAAATTTTCTCGCGCATATACTCTATTAGAATCTAATGAGAAAACATTAAAGAGATATTATGGTAATTTATGGGATTTACTAAAATTAACTATGTTCCTTAAGTATGGTGGTTTTTCTTGATACGAGAGAAACATAGATGGATATTGTTTGAAGTAATAGGCGATAAAGTTACTCTTCAGGAGCTTTTAATCGCCATTCGGAGAAAAGCTTATGAATTATTTGGCACGTTTGGGGCAGCAAAAATACGGTTTAAAATCATAGAATTCGATGAAGAGAAAGGAGTCGGAATAATGAGAATAAATCTTGATGGTCTAGATCTAATGAGAACACTCTTTTTATTCTTAAGAAAAATAGATGAGAAAAAAATCATGCTTAATGATCTCTTAGTAAGCGGCACGATCAATGCGTTAAGAAAAAAAGCAATAAGTCGAAGGACGTGGAACCAAATAACAGAGGAGTTTTTAGATAAAGAAGACTTTTAAGAAAGAATAATATGGTGCCGGGGGCGGGATTTGAACCCGCGAGGCGAAATCGCCACCGGATTAGCAATCCGGCGCCGTACCAGCTCGGCAACCCCGGCACGTTTTGAGGGTCTGTATTTTATTCATGATGACAATTCGTTTAAAAACTTTTTTGCTAGATAGATCTCAGTTTTATTATTGTAACGCGAAATACAGCGTTAATAATAATACTAGCTCTCTTATATTAAAAATCCGATTAAAATTAATCTAGTTAACATGGCTTAACATCACTATTCCAGATGATACTTATGCATTTAGATCCTTGGCCTAAAAAATGCACGCTAATTAGCAAAGGTGCTGAGGCATATATCTACTTGTGTGAGTGGTACAATAGATTAGTGATCAAGAAAACTCGTGTCGCAAAGAAATATCGAATCCCAGAACTCGATATATTTATTCGGAAAACTAGAACACGTAGAGAGGCAAAATTACTCTCCGCAGTGAAACGTATCGGTGTTCCCGCTCCGGTTGTTTATGATGTATTACTACATGAATTCACAATCATTATGGAATATATCGAAGGAATATTACTACGAGATCTTTTAAATCTAGGCAAATTGAAATTATCAGATGAAATAAATTTACTGAAAAAAGTTGGTGAGTATTTAGGGTTAATGCACAAAAATGACATTATACATGGAGATCTAACCACTTCGAATATTATAGTCTCGGAAGACAAGTTTCTCTCATTCATAGATTTTGGGCTCGGAGAATTCTCAAATTCCATTGAAGATAAAGGAACTGAATTACGCGTATTTTATACGGCACTGACTAGTACGCATTACGATAAAGCCGAAGATTATTTCGAAGCCTTCCTCAAAGGTTATGAAAGGACGTACGACGAAGCACATCTTGTCATAAAGAGGTTCTCGGAAATTTCAATGCGCGGTCGTTATGTAGCTGAAAGAAGAAGGAGGAAATTTATTCCATCTTAAATTTCCGAATACTTTCTTTCAAAATACTAAGAAAATCATCGCACTTTGCCTCTAATATATCAATCGCAGACATTATTATATCTGGAATCTCATGCTGACCTATACTCTCAATTCTAAATATGAATTCTGTCTCGGAAGGCTCTAATATTAAATTTTCATGCGGACACGCTCTAACGCATATTCTATCAAGATCGCATAAATACACTCCTAAACCTTCCAATGTTGGTGTATCATCCTTCTTTTTTAATACAGCTTTTGGACATGCTCTTGTGCATTCATAGCATTCTTCACAGAGTGAAGGATCATTAATTCGAATTTTGGGTATTGGCTTATAGCCTAAAGTCGAAACAGGCATCCACTTGGCATGATCTTTACCCTTTCCTACACGCGCTATCATTTCAATATCTATTTCCTGTCCAGGACCTAATTTAACGATTGGAATATTGTCAAATACTGGACGAACCATTTTCTTATCTACGGGTTCTATGTCACTGGAAAAAACAGTAATTATCTCATCATCGCCCTCATTTTTCTTTGATAATCTTAACCTCGCAGTACATTGAACAAGCTCGTCTAGTCTCATTTTTTCTATATCTCTACATTTTTTCAGTACATCTATCTCAGATGGGTCCGCTTTTAATGGAATTAAAGCTAATCTTAATGCCAATTCCTCATCATAGAGAACACTTGTATTCACATGAACAATTACATCGTGTATTGCTAAAGTAGGTACTTCCGTCAATATGGCTCTTCGTAATGCATTTAAGATATGCGTTTCTATCCCATTCAAGTAAAATTCAGCATAAACATTATTTGGCTTAGCTATTAGTCTAATTTCCATAAATATTCACCTAGGATTTTCTTGCCAATCTTTTAATTCTTTCTTCGAATCCAAACTCAACTAATTTCTTATATACAACTTTTGGCACGAGATGATGCCAAGGTTCGCCTTTTAATATTCGTTCTCTAATTCTTTTACCTTGGTATTCCCCTCTATTAATATGCTCGAGCCTTATTACTTCTATTCCGAACCTTTCAAATAACATGAGAACTAATTCATTCCCTGAGTATACTCTATCAAATCTTGGCACGTATTCAATTACTCTTCCTGGCCATGCCATGTTTTCATAAATATCAGGAACAGGAACTATTATTACCCTATCAAGTGCGTTTAATTCTTTTAAAACTTCTCTTATTATTTCTATCCTTTCCCCAGTGGTTAGTGGGTTAGTAAGAGAATAACTGTCTTGAGCAGAACCAATGACTATAATTATTTCTTCCTCTCTTTCCAACAATTTTTTAAGCGCATATAAATGTCCATTGTGAAATGGTTGAAATCGTCCGACGAAAAGTGCCCTACCCATTCTTCCATCCCTTCATATGAGGTTAGAAACTGCCCACATTGTTAATGCTGAAATAATGGGAAATAACAAATTATCATTAATATTCCGAGTATTTAACACATCTGTAATTTCTATGAAAAGAGCGCTAATCAGCGCTAATGTTGGAGGGACAAAGAGAATAGCAAACAAAAAACCTACTAAAAAACCCGCTAAACATCCTTCAACTGATCTATTCTCCGTTATTAGAAATCTTCCAAATCTCTTCCCTCCACTAGCTGCCGCCGCGCCTGGTATGCGTGGCCGACCAGTGCTTGCAATGTCTCTTTTTCGAGGTACTAATAGTGAGATAAAGAAAATACTTGCTGTTGTATATAAGTAAGATGCTAGACGTTTTTTCTCGCTCTCTCTTAAGAGATTACTTGGAAGAAGCCCGATTCTGAGATATATCCGTTGGAATTCTATTATGACAAATATTGGTATTAGACTGCCCGTAATGAGCGTAATTGCTACTTTTAAAAATTCCACTTCGTTTAAAGGTATGATATCTGGGGTGATTGTATTAAGATAATTTACCCCTATTTTATAGAAGGGCTGAAGGACGTCTCCAGGGAGAATAAGAATTAAAACTATGCTGTGAAATATCTTTCTGGCAATTTCGCTTTTAACATCCGAAGTCAAGATGCGCATCTTAATTGGCAATATGGTGGATATAAGTCGAATAATAAAAAAGATGGATATTAACATTACACCAAATAATCCAGATAAAATCACGATCACAACCCAATACATTTTTATTAATGCTAGAGCAATAGCAGCAAGGAGAAGAACAATTGCTAGAAGCAGAGCCGAGATTCTGTCCTCATTCTTATTATATAGACCATGAAATAAGATTAATGTAGCAATGCATATGTACATAATACAAGCATATGGAAAAAATATCATAATTCACAACCACGGTCTAAAATAGTATACTAGGCTATTAAAAATATGATAACTAGAAACTATATTAGGAACTCTTCTTCTAAGGGTTTTATTACATGATCATATAACTGATTCTCAATATTTCTCGGAATTTCTGAAGGAATTTGACCAATGCTCTCTTCATTCCCCCGAATAGGTTCTCCGTTCTCATTTGTTAATATTATCCCCTCAGAGATAAAACCATTCACTTTGATGGGTGGGGTGTGAGCGAAAAGTACTACCTCTTTTTCTTTAATGTCAAGAGTCGTAGCAACTTCGTAAATCATCTCCATGTCTGTAACCTTAAGGATCTTGACTTTAGGGTTGCGAGGATACTTCTTTACCTCTAGGATCCTTACGTAACTTATTTTTACTACGCCAATAGGAGAGTCATCTGGATATTTCTTTAATCTATTGCCAAGAGACCTTAGGTTAAATATAGCGAAGCGCAGAAGCTTTGCTACGTAATCATCCTTCATTTTAGCTACTTTATACCAATTCATGCCTAATCGCGATATAAACGTGGATAGTAAATTATTGAATCCTCTGAACAGATTACTTGTGAGAAGTAAATGTTTTGACATAGCGGATTCTCTCATTTTGGTAATACATGAAGATATTTTTTCTAGAAGCTCTATAGCTTCATTTTTTCTTATACCAGGTATTTTACCATCGCGTGCAAGATTATCTAAAATATCAACGGCATAAATCGCCATGGCTAATCTATAGTCTTTTTTCGGATCGAAAGTTCGTCTTGATATTACCGCCCACCCCCCAAAATCTAATTTCAATTTAATTTTAACGCAAATGATAATGCTTAATTAGAAGTATTTAAGTGCAATATTCTGCGAATTTGAAATTTGAATTTAATATACGATTGGAATCATTCTTGTTAATAAATTATATGCTTTAAGTCTATGCTCATCATCTACATAGAAATAAACCATTTTATCATAGGGAGGCGGCTGTCCATAGATTAGTAATGTACCGTTAGGAGCAAGAATAGTCGCGGGGAATCCCATCAGGTCTTCTTCTCCATACACTCGCAATACTACAGGCTCTCTTTGGAACAACGCTAGAGCTATCTTTGTCCACGAATCCTGGGTTACTACACCCCTAGGATTTCTTACTGGTATATAAATTGGTATGTCAGTAACACTCTCATTTGATTTAAGATATATAAAATAATCCTCTAATTTTTCCCTTCTACTAGTCATATCAACTATTGCAATACTCACTGGATAACCGTACTTGGCAAGATTCTTTATCACAACATCTCCGATCGCTATTACTGCATTTTTAGGCTTGGGCAAATCTTCTGGCGAGTCAATCATTATCCCTTTGGGCTCTCTTACTTCATCGATTAATGTCACATCAAGTTTATATGTTGGAATATCCAGCACATATATTCTTTCGCCAGCTCTTATTCTGGTTGATGAAAACGGTTTTCCTTCCTTATCTACTAGCAGAGGCATTCTGAAAATATGGAGTGGGCTTAAACTCCTTTTCACTCTCATTTCATTTAATTTCATGGTTCTCTCAAGAACCAATTTATCCATGGATACTAGTATGGAATCGAGCTTTTTAGCTGTTTCTCCCTTAACAGCATATGAAAAAGGATCATTTATGCTACATATTATAGCATGATATATAAGGTCATACGCTTTAAGGTAGTTTAGAACATGATGCAATCTTACATCATACCCATCTATTTTGTCACTATACTCTTTCCTGCCCCATTTTTTCACTCCCTCATCACTCATGATGCATACGTGCACATGCTTTGCAATATTAAAAGCCGCGCTTATGAAAGCTTGGTGACCATAATGTAATTTGTCAAATGTTCCGCCAATAGCGCAATTTTTAGCAAATATTTTTCTAGTTTTAATCAGTCTTGGAGAAGGAGGAGAAAAAATTTTATGCAATGATAAAATGTCAAGACTCATTTTCTTCCTCCAATTCAAAACACAGTTATTTTTCCCTCCATGAAATCCCGCCACAAGGCTGGTAGATAGTTAAGAATATCCTCCATGATTGCTAGAATATCTGACTCAATATTACCTTTATTACTTGAGCTATCCATTACATACTGAACATTAACTATTTGAGGCTCAGTTATAGGAAGACCAATAGTACTAACCAGCATGACATATACTTCAGAAAGCCCATCCACCTCTTCATATATTCTCTCGGCAGCTATTCTTGCCGCGACTTGATAAATCTTACCAACGTGACTTACTGCATTCTTGCCAGCTGCAGCTTCGATACTCATGGGTCTCATTGGAGTTATTAACCCATTTGCCCTGTTTCCACGACCAACTTGCCCGTCATCACCAGCTTCAGCAGAGGTGCCTGTTACGGTTATGTAAACCTCCTCTTTGTCTATTCGATCCGCCGTATTTATCTGCAAATATACTTTCTTATCGGTCATTTTAGAAACATGATTCATAATTAGTTCGTGTATCTCCTCTTTTAACGCCACGTATTCGCTAATATTATTAACCTCCTTGGATATAACTGCCATCGCTAATGTGATCTTTATCTCGTCATTCCTTCTAACACACATTACCTTGATATCTTCTCCAATAGCGGGATATCTCTTCTTTATCTCACTTGAATTCAAGTATCTTTCAACCTCTAAACATATCCTTTCAGTATCCGTTAATGGAGCAAAACCAACTCCAACTGAGGTATCATTAGCAGGAGGAACTTTGAGTTCCTTTATTCTCTCATACATTTTTACTAGGTCAACACTACCAGGGCGGATATCGTATTCGATTACTATGTGTTCACAGGGATTGAGATATCTAAAGTTATCTCTAATAAAGTCTCTAACTCCCCTCAAAACGAGCGGTCCTATAGGGATTGGTATTTCAACATTACCCTTAGAAACGCTTGTGGTAGCGCGACCTACTATGTGAATCAGTATAGGCTCTAAGACTTCTCCACCCCCAAATTTGGGTAATGAACGGCCTCCGACTAACACGGCTTTATCGATGTTAAAATGCAAAGGGAAATCAAAGTTTTCATAATAATATTTCGTCAAATACATAGCCACTCTTTCAACTGCACCATCACAGATTGTATCAGGATG
>JAHKLF010000045.1 GCA_029856615.1 Candidatus Njordarchaeota archaeon | reverse complement strand
TATATATGGCGCCTTTTGTCAGAGCTGATAAGGCTGACGAGAGAGCAATTAAACAAGCCCTGCAGAGAATGGTTTTCGAGTTGAATTATCCCAGCAGAATAGGTTACCAGAGCCCATTCACAAATATAACTATTGTGCTTGATACGGCACCTGATCTCTTAAATGGTGAGGCATATGTAGGCGGAAAAAGAGTTGGATCGCTGGGGGATTATTTAGACGAAGCAATAATGATTAATAGAAAGCTCTTTGAGCTTTATTTAGAGGGAGATGCACGAGGCCAGCCATTTACATTTCCAATAATAACAGTCATGTTGACAAAAAATTTTGATTGGAACGAGACAAAGTGGGGTGACTTGACACATCTTTTCTTCAAAACGTTAGCAAAAAGAGGATCTTTCTATCTTCTAAATGGTTATGCTTCTGATGTTTCTGCTCTATACGCAATGTGTTGTAGGTTAACGATTGATACTTCTAGATTATCAACTAAGAATGCGATATTCAAAGTAGTTAAAGAAGAAAGGGAAGAAGTTTATGAGTTTCTGAAAAAGAGTGGAAGAATAAGGGGATTATGGGCATTACCGGATGCTACCGGGAGTATAGGAGTCGTTACCATTAATTTGCCTCGATTAGCTATTGAAGCGGATGGCGACTTAAATGAATTTTATGATGGATTATATCAAAAACTAGAATTAGCGAGGGCAATTCTACTTACATGGCGTGAGAGATATGAGAGTACACTAATGAATGGATTTATGCCTCTAACTAGGAGGTATCTAGGGCAATTTAATGGACATTTCAACACATTTGGATTACTGGGCTTACCGGAAGCTGTTGTGAATCTTGTGGGTGACCCGGATATATGGCAAGATGACAGAAAAGCATTAGAAGCAGTAAAAATAATGAAAGAAATAGTCAGTAATGTGAGACGGATAGCCGAAGAATACGAGGAAGAGGATGGGTATTTATATAACGTAGAAGAGGTACCTGCTGAAAGTGCAGCATATCGTTTAGCTATGCTTGATGTTAATAGATTTCATGACTTGATCAAGGAGGGAAGGGTATTTATACCCATATATCTTGGTAGACCATTTTATAGCAATAGTATTGTTCCATATTACGTTGATGTTCCATTAATGAAACGTATTAGATGGGAAGCCGAAGTGCAACAAGAGTTCACAGGAGGAGTGATGCTTCATCTTTTCATGTATGAAGCTATAGATCCCGAGGCTCTCAAGCGCTTGATTTATAATATTGTTACGAAAACGCGGATAGTATACTTTAGTATTACTCCATCAATATCTGTTTGTAAGGAATGTGGGTGGAATGGTGTTGGAATATATTTCCAATGTCCAAGGTGTAATAGTAAGAATGTGGATATCTGGAGCAGAATTGTCGGTTATTATAGACCCATAAGAAGCTGGAATGATGGAAAAAAGGCGGAATTTTACTTTAGAGTGCATTACGGTAAAAGTGGAAAGATTAAGCCTATTGATTTTGCATGAATTTTATTCTAGCCTTAATCCTTTTTGTTTTAGTATTTCACCATGTTTTTCTAAAAATGCGTTATAAACATCTTTTGGAAACCATCTTAATATTTTTATTATCTCATCTGACGACGCTTTTTCGATTTTCCTTCCAAATTCATCGCTTAGAAAAGTATCCTTATGTTGCGTGACGAGTTTTCCTCTAATATCCCCAGGTAATACGGATAAAAAGGCCTCAAGGTCCTCTAAGGAGGATTCGATGATTTTCTCTTGGAAGTCTTTGCCGAAGAGGTAAGGTCTAATGGGGCTCAGTAGTCCTGGTCTTGATGGTGGTGATAGATTGTAAATCAATGATAGCAACTCGCTCATGGATCTACCTCTTACATACGTGACAATTACATCCATGAATCTGGATGTAAACTGTTTTCGTAGATCTTTAGGCAGTTCATTAAAGATCCGTGCAAATACCCGAACTGGCGCTTTAGAAAGTTTCTCTGCAATTATATCTGTAAATTGATCAAGAGTTGTCACAAATATATCATTTGGTAAAAGAAGTAGATACTCAATCACGTCCTGAGGTGATGCATTTTTTAGCTTATCTGCAAACGAGGCGCTTATAATCGCGTCCTTATTATCGCGTAGAAAAGCCGCTCTTTCAGTTTCTCCTCTGTTTTTAAGATCTAATACAATAGTAGCTAAATCTTTCTCTAATATTTCATTTGTCATATAAACCCCCACATATTAAGATGATGAATAACCTAGTGCGAAAGGATGTAAATACTAATTATCTAGATAACTTATAAAAAGATACATGTTCTATTATGAGAAATCATATGAATCACGGAGGCTCGATCTTGCTTAAAATTAAAGACTTGAAAGTGAGTGTAAATAATAAGATAATTCTAAAAGGCGTAACTATGCATGTTAATCGAGGAGAGATAGTTTTACTTCTAGGACCAAATGGTTCTGGTAAATCAACATTAGCGCAAGCTATCCTAGGTAATCCAAATATTAAAATCATAGGCGGTAAAATCTATTTTGATAACAAAGATATAACTAACACTAGCATGGAGGAAAGAGTATCATTGGGCATTACATCATCCTTTCAGATACCTCCTAAGCTTAAAGGAATAAAACTTAGAGAACTTGCGTTGGAAATACTTAGCAGAAGGAGGGTCCCAGATCCCGAAGAAAAATTAGAGATATACGCATCTCTGCTTAACCTCGAAGAACATTTAAACAGAGACGTAAATGTGGGGTTTAGTGGCGGAGAAATGCGTCGTGCCGAACTTCTCCTATTGATGGCTCAATCACCTAGACTTGTAATTTTAGATGAAATAGATTCTGGAGTCGATTTAGAGAGTATTTTAATTCTTGGTGAAGCGATAAATAAGATGCTTTTAAGCGGCACTGAAGGAGCAATAATAATAACGCACACTGGATTTATTGCCAAGTATGTCAAGGCTTCGCGTGCGTATATTCTCCTGGATGGTAAAACAATGTGCCACGGTCCAGCAGAGACCGTAGTAAAGCACATCTATGAGCATGGCTTTGCCAGATGCAAAAAATGTGAGGGGCTGACCCATGAGTAATCTCAGGAGATTCAGGGAGGAATTAAAAGAAAGGGCTCGCAAAGCCTTAAGCAAGCCCCCGCGGTACGGAGTGGATATCGACATATTAGAGTATGGTATAACAGGTTTAACAAAAATGGATTTTGATCTTTATTCCCCAGAGGTAGCAAAAAAATTAGAGTTAGTAGGAATTGATACGGAAGAAAAAGCAAGGTCTGGAAGCTATTATCAAGTAGACAATATCGTATTACAGGAGCTATCCAAGCAACCGGGAGTCAAAGTAATGAGCTTGGAGGACGCATTTGAGGAGTTTGGAGACGATCTTCTTAAGTATTATTGGCGAGTAGTGCCTGTAGATAAAGATAAATATACTGCGGTAGCGGAATTGCTTGGGCGGGGAGGATATGTTATCTGGGTGAAAGAAAATGTCAAAGTTAGCTATCCCATACAAGCATGTCTTATAGTTACAAGTAATAACATATTGCAAGCGCCTCATAATATAATTATTGCTGAAAGGAATTCTGAAGTGCATGTAATAACTGGTTGTCTAGTAATGAAAGAAAATATTGCGCTTCATGCAGGAATTAGTGAATTCTATGTAGGCGAAAACGCTAAGGTTACATTTACAATGATACACAACTGGAATGAGAACATGCACATAAGACCAAGAACCGGAGTTTTAGTAAAAGAAAGTGGGCATTTTATTTCGCACTACATTAATATATCTCCAGTCAATTCTTTACAAACTTATCCTATCATAAGACTAGTAGGAAATAACGCACGAGCACACTTATCCTCAGTAATCATAGGAACAAAATCGTCAAAAATAGACATTGGTGGAGAGATAATTCTTGATGCTGAAAAAACGCGTGGGGATATAATATCTAGAACAATAGCTAAAGATAAAACAGAGATCATAGCAAGAGGTAGGTTAACGTCAACGAAGCCTCGCACAAAGGGTCATTTAGAGTGTAGGGGATTACTATTATCAAATGAGGCTTCTATCACAACAATACCAGAGTTGAAATCGAGCATCCAGGATACCGAGCTCACTCACGAGGCATCTATTGGTAAACTAGCAGAGGAGGAGATACTATATCTAATGGCACGTGGTTTTAGTAGAGAGGAAGCTGAGGGGCTTTTAATTAGGGGGTTCATGAGAGTGGATATCGAAGGCTTGCCTAGGAATTTAATGAAATTGATTGATCAAACTATAAAGTTAATTTCAATTAAAGCTCTCTGATTTTTTCTAGTTTTTCATAATTAAAGTATCATCATTTTTATTAAAACAGTTTATAAATTAACTTTTATTAATTACACAATGGTTTATTATATTTAGCAAGCTCTTTAAGGTGGTTCTTTGAGTATAAAGGATATACATTCCATGAACATGTTACCCATAGAAATATATAAACCAGAAATTCTTAGGAAAACAGAGTATCTAGAGCGATTAAGAAATCTGAGGGAAGAATTAGGTACAACGTTACCAATTGAGTTATCTTTTCCGCCAATAAAGACAATAGGCTTCGCGGCCATGTATAAAGATCTCCCTATATTTAAGAGGTATAGTGAAGTTGATACAGTTGCGGGTAAAAAAAGATATTCCAGGACAATTATCGTTGATCCTTTAGTATTCTATGTACCATACCATTTAGATATCTCTAATTACGGGATTTATTTTCGTGTCGAGAAGATAAAAGATGATTTTAAGAAATTCCTAAACTTTGTGTATCATGCTATTAAAGGAAATCACTTAGCATTTTTACGAAACGAGCACCCTAGCCGTTGGTCTAAATTAAAGAGACTACCCGATTCTTTAGACGAATTCATAGTATCTTTCTTTATCGCGTATGTGGCATATTTATATTTCCACGCGTTAACTCATCATATAATTGAAGATATCTCTACATACTTAGAAATAATCGGACGAGGAAAGTATTCTCCCATAAAGAGCATTGAGGAAGAAAGATTCGCAGAATGGACCGCTTTTAAAGCTCTGGAGAGTTATAAAGTGCCCGAGGTTCTATATCAGAGCAAAAAAGCGGAGAGACTATTAAATATTTTTTCTTTTATGCTACCTAGTGTTGAGCCCGAGAAACTAGTAGATGTTACTTTTGCGATGCCAGTCTTATTATACGTATATTTTGAGAGAGATAAGAATGAGGTATATTTACCTAGCGTATCCAAAGACGTATCTAGGAAACTTAGTGTGATATGGAAGCCCTTTAAAGATGCACATTTTACATTAGAGGAGGATCCTGTTCGCATTGGAAAGGATATGGAGATATTCAACAGAATATATTTAACAAAGTTTTGATTCTTTAATAGATTATGAGCGCGATCAATAATTACTATTTTTAAGGTTCCCATTTTTAGCAAATTGAGAATCTTAGAGTATTATTTCCTTCACTATATGCGCTCTTGTAAGTGCTTAATCGATTATGGATAGTAATACCTAGAGGAAAACTTTTAACCACAAATTGTTTAGATATATGTGGGGAAAAAATTAGTTTAATTAGCGAAGGTCATTCTTAAATTTTTTATTCCTTACTCCCCTAGATTTATAACAATAGAGGGGAGTTGGTGTAATATCTTGGAGGACTTCGATCATCTCTTCAAAATTCTAAAGAACCCAAAGAGACGTTTAATATTATTAACGCTGGATCGCGTAGGTGTAGCTACATACTCGGATTTAATGCGACTTACTGGAATCTCAGAAAGCGGAACATTAGCATTTCACCTTAAAAAATTACGTGGATTAATCATTAAAGAGGAAGGATTGTACAAATTAACGACCAGGGGGAAACTAATAGCGAGTATTTTGAAAGGCGAAAAATTTTTCCCTGTTAAAGAAAGTGAGATGGATGACTTCATTGAAAATGTTTTAAGTCGGAGATTTATGATACCCGTGGGGAGGTATTTTCTCTCAATTTTAGCTTTAATATTATTCATAATGTATATTGTATACGTATCCATAAATCTAATACTACATGTGATTTTCAATGAAAATGTTCTATTTAATATTACCTCTCTATTCGTTTTCTCAGAGGTTATGGGAGTCTTTGTTGGAGCAGTTCTAGCGACAGATATCTCTTACAGGATTTTTTCAGCTCAGGTAACCAAAATAAAAGCCAAAGAGTGGATAATAGAGATAGGAATCTTAGCTGTTAGTGCCGTATTAGGATTAATTGGGCTCTGGATTGAGCCATTAGCTAGGTTCTTAAGAGGACTTTTCATCTCAACAGTATTACTAATACCAATATTATTACTTTTATATCAGCGTGGGAGTAGATAAACTAATGCGCTTTCATTCAAGCGTGTTCCGTATTCATAATATTTTATAACTGTTTTTATTTCTCTCTTTAATTGGGACGTTTCGGTTAGATGTGATTTTTATGTCGGCTATTGACAGAATTCTTTCAAGTCTTGGACTATCCGATAAAGCTAGGAGAATATATGTATTTTCTTTGGGTAGAGGACCTCAAACAATTGCAGAAATATCAATGATCAGTGGAATGGATTATGAAACAGTGAGTTCCGCTATAAATGAATTGAAAATTGCTGGGTTAATCAAGGAGGTTGTTGGTGTACCGCCTAGATTCGAAGTTATACCACCATATAAACTATTCGTTAACCAATTTGCTAGTTTTGGAGATCTTTTTTACAATTTCGAAAAAAGCATGAGAGAAGCCATAAATACGGGACTCCGAGACGTGACGAATCAGATCAATATATTTAGAGATGGGATTCGGGGGGTTTTGACGAGTATTGTTTCGGATCTAGGTGAGGAAATAGAGAGAAGTTTTCGTGATCTCTTCCTTCAAGTAGATAATTCTATGAATCGTGTAATTGAATCAATTAACAAACTATCTGACGAAGTAGCTAATAGTTTATCTAGCCAGATAACCGAAGTGACAAGTAAATTTGGCGAAGAAATTAGAAGTGCTCTTAAGAGTATTGACGAGTCTATTCTCACTCTTAGTAAAGAGTTAACCGAAAGTTCACGAGAATACACACGAGTAATTGCTGAAGCAGCAGAAAAATCTACTCAATACATCACAGATACAGCCCGAGAGATGACCCTAGGAATCCTAGACAATATCTCTAGCTTAATGAAGAGTGTATCTGATGGACTAAACAGCGTAGTAACAGGTGTAAGTGATAGCACATCAAAGGCGCTAGAGGAGATGACAGATCAATTGACAACCATTATGACGAAGATGAGTGATGAGTTCCAGAGATCCATGGAGAGACTTACAATTTCCTTGGATATGACAGTTGGCAATTTACATCAGCAAGTAAAAACGATGAGAGACGTAATATCGCAACTTGTAGAAATGCTAAGAGGCCGTTTAGAGGAAATATCCACAGAAACTGAAAAAATATTAACTGAGACAACCAAGGGGATAAGCGAAACCAGGGATTCTTTGATTCAATCAATAAGCGAATCTATGAAGGGTTTAAGAGAGCATATGGAATCTCTATCAAATAACATGAAACGATCTTTGGAGTCAATAATGACTGACTTAAGAAATAAAATGGCAGAACTCCAATCAGAGTATCTAAAATCCTTAGAGAGCGGAATACAAAAACTTAAAGATCAGTTAGAGAATACTCAGAAAGAACTTATTGAGAAATCTAGTACACAATTAAATGAGTTAAGGAGCATTGGAGAGGAAATGTCTAGCGATTTCTCTAATAAAATAGAGACATTAGTTAAAAACTTCGACGAGGTCTCAAGCAAAATTGAACAAGAAACAATGGACAGCCTTAAATCATTATCAGAGAGGACAAAAGAGAATTTAAGAGAGATGCGTGAGAGAATCTCCCAAGAGATCTTGGAGTCATCAAAGAGAATTTCAACGGATTTAGATAAATTAAGAGAGGAATCTTTGAGAGAACTTAGGGAGAGATCAGAGAATATTGTGGTAGATATCTCATCAAGAATTGAGAAGAGCGCAGATCAAATGAGGCGTGTATTCGAATCTATTCTATCAGAGAGGATTTTAGGAGAAATAAGAAATATTGTAGGGGTTTTCGAGGAAGGAAAGAAGGCGATGGAGGAACTTTATGAGGAAACTATTAAAAGAGAGGCACCCTATCCAGCGGATGTTTGGGTAGTAAGAGGGTTAGAAGCAATTCTTGCTCATATCCAAGATATGATTTCTAGAGCTAAATCTATAGTTCTAATAGTTACTCCTGATATATCATACGTACCCGTTGACCAAATTCTAAAATTGGGGAATCTAGTGAGGGTACAAGTCGCTGCCGGTATTGATTTAAGCAATGCGCAGCATGTATCCATATTAAATAAATTAAAATCGCGACCTAGAACCATAGTAAGAGCTTATAGGAGAGGCATAATTTTAGGAGCTATTGTGGATGATAAAGAGGCCGTATTCGCTACTCTTCCCGAAAAAGTAGAGGATCCAGAGAAAATTACTGGTATAGCGGCAACATCTCATGAATGGATAATGGCATCTCACGATTTCTTAGCTTATGCTTGGACTACAGCGGAAGAAGTCGCGTAAACTTATAAAAACTTTTTAAATTTTTTATTCTCATAATCAAGTTCGTTAATCTAGTTTTATTATATTCTTGGGAGGCAATATGCGCGAGTTCGAACTGATCTCTATCGACCTAGATGGTACTATAGCTGAGGTAATTACTGAGGAGTATATTTTAAAGCATCTAGCTCCTGACAAATTAACGGAATATCAGCGACTTGAGAAGGAGTTAAAAAAGCGACCTCGTGATGCAATTGAAATAATAAGGAAAGAATTCGAGTTGCTAACAGGATTAAATGTTATGAAGATAGAAGCAGTGATAAACGAAATTCCGCTGATAAAAAATGCCGAAAAAGCGGTATTAAGAATGAAGGAGGATGGCTTTATAACGGTTCTCCTCACTGATAATCCAGATGTTTTTTGCAAGCCTATTCTAAAACGTGTGCCATTTGATTATATGGTCTGCACAGAAACGATCGTAAAGAATAACGAGATCGTTGGTTTCAAGAAATTTAACATAGAAAAAGAGAAGGGATTATATGACTTTCTAATAAAGAAAAAAATCGATCCCTCTAAATGCATTCACATAGGCGATTGGATCAACGATATCCCGGTTTTTGATATGGTAGGATTCGGAGTGGCGCTTAACCCTAGAAATTTCGATACTCTTCTAAGTGCCCATATTGGAATTAATATTAATGACCTACTAATAGCTTATGATATTATTAAAGCGGTCATAGAGTGTATTTAGACTAAACTTGCTCGACCTATTTTTAATTTAACTACAATTATAAGTGGTGTTTTGATATGGAGATTTCTGGAAAGATCGTGTTAGTAACCGGTGGGAGTAGAGGGATAGGTAAAGCTAT
>JAHKLF010000044.1 GCA_029856615.1 Candidatus Njordarchaeota archaeon | reverse complement strand
GTATCCAGATTAGTGGATGAAATATATAAAATATTAAGGAGATATTATGTCTTAACCGCTGGCAGAGAAAGTAATTATTAATTTTTTTAACACGCAAAGATACAAGTAAACTTGATTCCTATTAGAATTCTATACCATCTCTTACATTCCTATAAGATAAATTATTCTCATGAGTATCACGTACAGAGAAAATTCACACCTTTTATTCACGCATTCAATACTGCCATTTTTAATTCACCTAAGATACAAATGATCTTCTACGCATATGATAACTCATAACTAAATAATAATTTCACAGCTCTAGAATTGCTACTGGTAATGTACAATGATCAATTTTCATAGAAACTCAAAACATTTTTATAGCCGTTGATTCTTAGTTACAAATCGGATTTACAAGTCATAGGAAAGCTTAGGGGTGTTTCCAATTCAAATAACTCTTAGTGAAATACTTTTTTACAGCTTGATAATGGTTCCCCTCTTCGTATGGCTCTTTTTAAGATTCAGATATATATCAACGCAAAAGAAACTCTGGCGCGAAATTATCAATAATAAATCAACATATGGTAAAAAGTTGGCATCAACCTTGCTCGAAACAAAAATAATTTCTGAAGAATTCTTGGATACAGAAGATGCAGAAAAGATTATCAATGCTATGGCGGCATTTCCACCCGTCGAAGAAGTCAAAGCTACAATTCTATTCCTGCGGAAATATCAAACCTTGGTTAATGATAATCCAGAAATCCTCGAGGATAAATCATTCGTGAGACGCGAAATAGCATTACCATTAATGAGACATTTTCTGTTCTTCTTGGCCATTATGGATGAAGAGATAAGGAAAATAATAGAAGCGCAGGTTAAAGAAGCCGAAAGAGAGGGAAGAAACATCGATTTTATCGTACCACCGCTACTTAAAGCTGCTGTGGATCTCGCTAATACTTGGGAATAAAGACACCAATTTATCTATCCTCTAATGAACCTTGCAATTCTCTTTATTAACATTTGCACTATAGAACATTTAGATATCTGAGAATCCCTAATGCATAGAAAAGAGCCTCCTCAGTTCTAATTGTTTTAACTGTTTGATTGGGTACTAAGTTTATATAATAATCAAAATAATTAGCATAATCCTTCCCTAACATTTCTCGCAATCCTCTAAATGGAGATCCAAAGATAACCGCAACTTTTTCATGTTTTTTTATTTCAATCTCTCTCACATCCTCACCATACCTCGAAGTCCCGATAATTATGAAACCCCGTTTTCTTAACCGCTCTAATAGTACTCTAAGACCTTTATTAAAGTAGAAGACATCATAGCCATAGTAAAGAGGCAAAGTTCTCTTATCAACGATCTCCCCCCTCTCTAAATCAACCACAAAAATTTTTTCCTTCGGCTTAAAGAATTCGTTTTTAACGACCTTTATTTTCCTTTCTCCGTCCGTTAGAATTACAGTTTCTCCCAGATCTCTTTTGAGATACATGTATCGGTATGGGACTGGATACTCCTTGTCTAAATGATGAGGAGCTTTAAGCGGTTCTGTAACACCAATATAACGCAGAGATTCATCTATTTCAAAAGCGATTTTCCTGAGATAAGGAGGCGTATTTATGTATTTCAAAATCTTGACGATAAATCTGCCTAGACCATGAGAATCAAAATATGGGTCTGGGTCATAATATATCCCTATATCTGTTATACTAAATGTTGCGCATGCTCTGGCAATTAAGCCTATTTTATAGGTTCTAAGCATTAAATTTTTTTCATCCGCAGTAAACGTGGAAGGTATCGCTATGAGTTTTATCTGAGCACCCAAATTGATCAGCACCCCAGTAACTTCTCTCACTTCTCCACATGCTTTACATCAGATAATATTACTTGAAGACCTCCATAATATTCAAATTGAAGAATACTAATAAGTATGTGAGATTATTTCGAGAGAAAGCTGTTCTCAAAAAATCCAAAAAGGGAAATATTTATGAGCAAGATAGTCCTTATCGGAGATAATGCTGTGGGGAAAACCTCTTTAATAATGAAGTACCTAGGTCGAGAAATCCCAAATAAACCGACTATCGGCATTGAGTTACATAATATTGAGGTACAGGGTAAAAGGATTATTGCGTGGGATTTAAGCGGACAAAAGAAATTCTTTCCAGTTCTAAACCCCTACCTAAAGGGTGCCGACCTATACGTGTTAGTTTTCGATTTATCACGACCAAAAACCCTAGAAAGCATAATTAAGTGGTCCGAAATAGTCTATTCTGTAGCGGGTAATAAGGCCAAGGCTGTATTAGTTGGCAACAAAAAAGATCTTTCACGAAAAATTGATCACGAGACTATAGAGAGGATACTATCAAAGATCAAGATTAATGTTGTAAAATATATAGAAACATCTGCCTTAACGGGCGAAAATGTCAAAGAGTTATTTATTGATATAGAAAAATATCTTAAACAGTAGTAACCCCTTCTTCCATTGATCTAATATAAATATTTCCCAAACCACTTTCCCTCTTAACTATCTTAGCAATTTCTAATAATTCGTTGATAGGTACTATTCTTCCTGACCTATAACGAGGATCTGGAGCATTCTCGTTCGGAATAAATTGCTGTATAATATAATAGCAATGCTTATTACAGCCCATTTCTTTTAATTCTAAAGCAATCTTTACGAGATCTCTTACATTAAGCGGAGGAACAAAAGTTGTCCGTAATTCTACGAACTCAAGCCTATCTAGAACTAATTTCAAGGTTTTTTCAACATTTTCTACGATGTTTATCCCTTGCGGTACTCCCGTTACTAGTGAATATAGTTTAGGGTCGCTTAATGGAGCCTTAATATCCATTGCTATATGGTCTATTAAGTCGTCATTAACAAGATTTTTCACAACTAGCCAACTAAACCCATTAGTATTCAAAGAGTTCTTAAGATTGAGATCTTCGTGAATTACCTTAAATAGTGCTCGCAGAGCATTAGGTTGAAGCGTCGGCTCTCCTCCAGTCACATGAACATACTCAATAATACTCGCAGATTCTTTAATCATGTTCATTAACTCCCGTATCCGCAGAATTTTTATATTCCGGCCCTCAACAACTGGCCAGTTTTGACACCAAGGACACCTAAAATTACAGTATGGAAACCAAATAGTGTAAGATGGATAACCAATCACGTCTACAAGCGAAACATCTTTCGTTCCTACGATTTTCACTCTTACGTCATATAATGATGACATTTTTACCACAATCTTTGCGCAAAAATTCTTAGCATAAAAAATTTTAGGAATTATCTTTTTACCTTCTGCCCCCATAAGAATAGAGCTTTAGCTGCCGCTACTAGTCGCTCTGGAATCTGGTAGGTAGGAATTCCCCCTCTTTCCATTTCCTTATTGATATTTAGAGTATAGGGCCCCCCAGCGGCTCCAGCCAATAATACTTTTCCAAGCTTCTTTGCTTTCTGATTCATTTCGTTCATCACATCTATTATTGTTTCATTCATCGGAGCATTCTGATGCACAAAGAAAACAAATACCATATCAACATTAGGATCCTCTAGCAAGGCATTAATCGCTATTTCATACTCGCGTGGTGTTGCACTACCAGTTAAATCTACAGGATTATCTACTATTGTGAAGGGAGAAAGATTCTCTCTCAGTTTCTCTTTTGTTTCATCTGTTAATTGCGCTAGCTCTAATCCCTCAACACTCACAGCATCCACAGCTTGAACCATAGGACCAGCCCCATTACTAACCATTGCAACTCTTGGTCCCTTGGCATACCCTTGGCGTGCAAGAGCTTTAACCATATCGTATAACTCCTCCAGCGTTCTGGCTACTATTATTCCCGCTTGTTTAAACGCTGCTTCGTATATTCTTCCCTTCCCCCCAAGAAAACCTGTATGGCTTAATGCTGCTTTTACTGCTGCCTCACTCCATCCTCCTCTGAGAACTACTAATGGCTTCCTTTTTGTGAATTCCATTGCAGCTTCAAAGAACTTTCTTCCATTCCCTAATCCCTCCATGTAAATTCCGACTACTTTAGTATTCGGCTCATCTTTAAGATACATTAAGAGATCCGCTTCGTCCACATCCATTTTATTTCCATAGCTTACAAATTTGCTCACTCCTAGCTCATCCATGGAAGCCCACTCTAAAAGTATGATTCCATAGGTCCCACTTTGGACTAAGAATGCAACGCTCCCTGGACTAGGTCTTAACATTCTTTCTTTAGGTTGAAAGAAAGTATCTACTTTCGTCCTCGGATCGTATACCCCTATGCAGTTCGGACCTATTATTCTAATCCCGTACCTCCTTGCCCTTTCAGCAGTTTCGGCTTCTATATCTCTGAATTTCCCTCCAAGTTCCTTAAAACCTCCTGATATTATGACAATGTTTTTAACCCCTTTTTTCGCGCACTGATCAACGATCTCTGGAACCGCTTCTGATCGCACTACAATTACTGCCATGTCGACTTTTTCTGGTACATCGAGAATAGTCTTATAAGCTTTTAGACCCAATATCTCCTCCCTAGCAGGATTGATAGGATAGACTCTTCCTCCACATTCATGGAATTCGAGCAAATTTTTTAGCACAGCATGCCCTATCTTACCAGGAGTTGCTGATGCCCCTATGACGGCTATTGAAGAGGGATTAAAAAAACCATCAATTTGTTCATATATTTCGCTCGTCATATGCAATCACTTTTAATGACTATTCCTCACAGCCTCATCAATTATGGTAGGTATCCAGTAATTATAAACACTACGACAATTGTTGCAAGTACTACCGTGAAGACAACCCTCGCTGGAAGATACTTCTCAATTCTTTCACCAACTTTAATCTTCTTCTCAGCAATCCATCCCGCTCCATAAGCCAGTAAAAATCCATAGATTTCATCCACAATTACATGTTGCCTAGCGAATAATGTTGAAAGAATCACTAGGGATGCTATTCCCCAGAAAATCCACTTATACCTCGGTTTCTCTCTACTAAGCCAATAGCTGTGATCGTGGAGTTAGCAGCATGCAAACTTGGGAAACAGTTCACTTCTAGATTCTTCTCGTAGTATTTTAGCATGACTCTAGAAAGAAAATCTGAAGGATCTTCTCCTTAAGGGCCTAATCATAGCCACTGGGAAGATTAGGTAGGTTAGATACGCTATAGCATAAATTGTCAAAATCGAGATAAAGTATCTATCGAATTTTTCTGGTTTGACGTACGCGAAATAGCCGAATGTATAGATCACGAGTAGGTAAAAGACAAAGACATAGAAAATCGCGAAAAACGAAATAAACAGAATAGAATAATCTATTGGCGTGAATAAATGAGCAGAAGGAAGACCCGTAATGGGAGATCCATAGTACGTTGCCTCCGCTATCATATCGTATAGAAAAAGAGCAATTATCACATATAATATGATTCCAATCGTGCTTTTTAATAACCCATCCTCATTCCTTAACAAAATTATCTTGGCTCATTTAGACACCTCCTAGAAAATTTTTATTGCGGATTAAGATTCATTTTTCCTCTTATAAAAATCACGCTTAATTCAATTTAATTCACGATATGCATAACTCCTAATTATCTCAAAGATTTTTATGGAATCGCATGTCATCTCCTTTCACCCTCATCAACAATCCATTTATTCAATGGGTAGTCATATCTAGAAAATTTCTTATACACGCATAAAATACGTAATTAGCGATAAACAACCCATCTTTAAATAATCTTGGAGGGGAGTTAGATGACGAGACCTATAGCAATAAACGGTTTCGGAAGAATTGGAAGAATCACGTTTAGAGCTCTAGTTGAAAGACAGGAAGATTTAGATATTGTAGCAATAAATGATCTCGTTGACATAAAGACCCTAGCACATCTCTTGAAATACGATTCAACATACGGTAAGTTTCCATACCCAATAAAAGTCGAAGGAGATTATCTAATCGTAGAAGCACCACACAAGACCTATAAAATAAAAGTTCTGAGGGAACCAGACCCCGCAAAGTTACCATGGAAAGACTTAGGGGTCTATGTAGTAGTAGAATCAACCGGAGTATTCCGAACAAGACCGAAAGCTGAATTGCATTTACAAGCTGGTGCTGAAAAAGTAATCGTATCCGCGCCCATGAAACCAGCCGATTCTGCAGATATACAAATACTCATAGGAGTTAATCATAACGAATATGATCCAAAGAAGCACAAAATATTATCCTTAGCCTCATGCACAACCAACGCAGTTGCCCCCGCTGCATATGTGCTTCACAAGAAACTTGGAATCAAACGCGCATTAATGACAACAACACATGCAGTCACAAATGATCAGAGATTATTAGATTTCCCACATAGAGATCTTAGACGTGCAAGAGCCGCTGCGTGGAATATCATTCCAACGACTACTGGAGCCGCTGAAGCCGCTGCTCTCGCAATACCTGAACTCATCGGAAAAATGACTGGAATTGCTCTAAGAGTCCCCGTGATTACGGGATCCATAGTAGATTTAACAGCGGTGGTGGAGAGAGAAACAACAAAAGAGGAAGTTAATGGATTCTTTAAGGAAGCCGCAGAAAGTTATCTCGAGGGAATTCTAGCTTATACCGAAGATCCAATAGTATCTTCAGATATTATTAAAGATCCTCACTCTGGAATTGTTGATGGCTTAAGCACAATAGTAATAGGCGATTTGGTTAAAGTGCTAGTCTGGTACGACAACGAGTGGGGATACTCAAATAGACTAGTTGACATGCTTAAGATCATAAACGAAAAAGGGTGAAAATTTCCTATATCTTATTTTTGAATTTTCGAAGAATAAAAATACATTTATTCGCTCTTCTTCTTGCTCTCAATTATCCCTAATTTAGTGTGTATTTTAAAGCCTCTTGAAACAAACAAGATCATTAATAAGATGCAAATAAGAAAAATGCTGATAACTAAGAATATTCTAATAAGATTTTTTACTGGGTGTTTCTTCCTAATTGGATGACTCTTTTTATCATTGGGATTAGTACCTAATAGTACTTCATACCCATCAGAATATCCATCATTATCTGTATCAGGATCTAAAGGATTCGTATTAAATTTGTACTCATCTAAGTTTGATAACCCATCCTCATCAAGGTCTGAATTAGCGTCGAGAGAATTCGTTGGATCCAAATTATACCGAATTTCCCAATTATCTGGCATTCCGTCATCGTCCGTATCTTGTTTCCATGGATTTGTTAATAAACTGTATTCCTTTACATTTATTATACCATCATGATCATAATCTAAATAGGCATCATACGGGTCGTTAGGATTTAAATTCATGAGAACTTCCCAAAAATCGATGATATTATCATCATCTGTATCTGGGTCTGATGGATCAGTAAAAAATAGATACTCACTGTACGTGGATAAGCAATCCCTATCCTCATCTACATACTGTGTGTTTCTACGACGATGCGAATCACCGAACGGAAATTGCCAATAGATTCTTACCGCATTTCGTTGTAGAACATCTAGTGCATAAACATAGCCCGCTATGTCACATATTATTATCTCCACATCACCGTTGCGATCCAGATCACAAAGTATAGGTGGTGTGAGAATATTACTTTTGACCACGTATTTCCATAATAGATGCCCATTTTTACCGTTAAGACAAAAAATCGTACCATTATAGCCACTAATTACGACATCTAGATATTTATCACCATTTAAATCACCAACAACAGCCGATACAAGCACGGGGATACCTCCCGTTCTGTATTCCCACAATAATTCTCCATTTGCTCCATTAATCGCAAATGTGGTATTTCCGTATCCATTACTAATGATAATGTCTAGAGCACCGTCACCATTTAAATCGCCTAATGCTGGAGCTGCTCTCGTATAGCCTTTAACTGGGTATCTCCAAGTAGGTCGTTTTTTAATGCCATCGATTAGATAAACATACTCTGAGCCTATCACTATAATATCTAGGTAACCATCATAATTCATATCATGCAAAATTGGGGAAGAATATATAGATTCGTTTAATTTAATACTCCACGATAATTTACCATCAAATCCATTAATTACAAAAATTGTAGCATTCTCTCCTCCCACTACTATATCTGTATATCCATCGCCGTCTAAATCACCTAATGCGGGATCTGTAATAATCGATTCATTTAATGATAATTCCCATATAATGTCATTTTGAAGCGTTATAACACCAACCAAGCCTGAATAAAATGTACAGAAAACTATCTCATTGAGAGTATCATTATTAATATCTCCGACAGCAATCGATCGAACGTCAAGTTTGTCCAAAGCGATTGTCCTTAAGATGCGCCCATTCTTACCATTTATAATAGAAATTTGTGAGGGTTTAGAGATACCAGTTACATTTAATATAATAACATATTTATCCCTAGCATTTACAAACGGATATAACACTGGAGAAAACGATACACCTTTAAAATCCTTTTCCCATAAAGGATTCCCTGTTTCACCATTAAGTGTTGTTATGCGAGAAACCCACCCTCTAGCATCCCAGCTAACAACCAATATTTCGGGATATAAATCATGATCAAAATTAGCTATGATATAGTTCTCCCCCTTAATCCAATAAGGCATCTTATACGTCCAAAGAAGTTTAATGAGAGGATTCTCACTATTAAGATGAGAAGCTAGCTGAATGTACTGATTAGTGGAAAAAGGAATTATCAATAAAAATAAGAGAAAATACTTACAAACCCTCAAGCAAATGCACCATGCTAAAATTTAATAACGAATAATCAAAGGTTAACTTTCTTGCCATGTAAATTTATAAACATGCAGATCAATGTTATACTCATCAATTATACTTAGTCCGGGACACACGTAGCACTCGGGCTTAAGTATGTCATGGTATATGCTCTGAATAAGCATTGATAATATGTTACTATTTGCCTCCTAGTTACATACTAGGAATATTTCTTATCATGCCGTTATTGATACCTAGTGTATTATCTATTCCACTTAAATAGTTAAGCGTCCAAATAGTAATTGTTGGAATTTAAGTTGGATAGAGGTGGAATTTTTGGTTGACTTAAAATTGAAGCTTGGTAAGAAGGGGTACCTCATTATTCCTAAATTATTACGTGAAAAATACGGTTTTAAAGAGGGATCTTGGGTGTTAGTAGAACTTAGGGAGGATGGAATTTTACTCAAGCCTGGGAAGAATATTGATGACTTAAAAGCCTTTTTTAAATCTCACGTAAAGAGACTTCGATCCTTAAATACGAAATCTCCGAAGCCTGGGGAACTAAGAGGGATCTCGCTTGAAGAGGAATTCGAATAAAGAAAATGCGTTCATCGATGCTAATTTGTTTATATATCTTAACTGCATTAAAGATGAGGAGGATAGGAGACCATACGAAATATTATACTATAATGCGCTGAAATCATTCAATGTCTTCACAGACATACTCGTAATCGATGAGCTTTTATGGATTTCAAAAAGGAAGTACAGTGTGCCTTATGACGAGACAATAAACTTCATTAACAACGCGGTTTTTCCATATGTGAATATTCTAGCC
>JAHKLF010000043.1 GCA_029856615.1 Candidatus Njordarchaeota archaeon | reverse complement strand
GCAATTGTGAGGAAATTTGTTAAATAATTGGAAGTAATGCTTCCAGCAGCAAGTCCGAATGAATTAAATGAGATTGCTGAGATAATGCATGAACTGGAAACTGTGCAATATAATGCATTTAAAGAAATTTTATCTCAAAAAACGGTTCGAATTTCTTCATATAACTTTTAAAGCATTCTTTATTGTAACTTGAAGTATCTTGAGACTGGGTATTTAATCATAGAAATAAAAAATGGAGGTATTAAATTGAACAATCAAGAGAATTTAAAGAAATTAAGAGATTTACTTCAAGAATTAATTAGAATACATCCTGGTGATAAAAGGCGCGTTGAAGCACTTGTGAGGGAATTTGTTAAAGAATTGGAAGTAATGCTTCCAGAAGCAAGTCCGAATGAATTAAATGAGATTGCTGAGATACTGCATGAACTGGAAACTGTGCAATATAATGCATTTAAAGAAATTTTATCTCAAACTACATATTATATGTTGATAAATGACATATTACAGAAATTTAAATGGTCGAGATTACAAAGCCGATTATCAAGAAAATAAAAAAAATTAAAACGCACCCTAATATTTGCTTATAATTAATGCTACTAACGCTTTCTGAAAAATACCAAAAATCGCTTTGTCAAGCGATAATTTTTTTCTCAAAAAATAAGAATAGAGATGAGGAATCTTCATAAAATGGCAAATAACAACGCATATTTTGCGAACAGTGGTAATAGCGTTATACCAAGAATGTTAGATAGTTTTATTAGGATATGCAGTGACGGACCTGAAGCATCCTTTAAGGGATCACCAAACGTATCACCAATAACCGCCGCTGCATGCGTATCTGTTCGTTTAAGTCCCATAAGTTCAACATATTTCTTGGCATTATCAAGAATACCTCCGGCGTTAAATTGGAAAAGAGCTAATAATGCGGCCACAATATTTAAAGTGATGAGATATGCTGCTAGTACCCAAACTCCAAAGATAATACCTACAATTATTGGAGTAACTATACTTAATAGTGTTGGAGCAATCATTTCTGTCAACGCATGTTTAGTAGCTATATCTACGGCCCGCCCATAATCTGGTAACGCCTTTCCCTCTAGTATTTCCGGCTTTTCATCAAATTGCCTCCGGACTTCATTTACAACCTCAAATGCTCCTCTCGCTGTCCCCCTCACAGTCCATGCTGTAAAGAGAAATGGTACAGCAGCTCCAATCATAGCTCCAACTATGACGTATGGATGAATAATGTTAATCAATGCAACCATAAGCATATCTTTAAACGATTCTATTACGTATTCCCCGCCAGCTTTTAATGCACCTTCTTCGTAAAGTAATCTTATCGCCTCTGCAATATAAGCAAAAAGCATCCCAATTGCCGTTGATAAAGCACTACACATCCCATATCCTTTAGTTAATGCCTTGGTCATGTTACCTACGGCATCTAATACTTCCGTTGTTTCACCTACCTCCCCGGATATCCCGCTCATTTCTGCTATTCCATCAGCATTGTCAGTAATAGGTCCGAAAGCATCAGCACTCATTATTATTCCCGTAGTGCTTAAAACTCCAAGTGCTGCTACTATAACACCGTAAATTCCCTTAATTCCTCCTCCAGCTATGAAGTACGCCAAAGCTATAAGACCCGCAATGACAATTGCTGTTGGAAAACTGCTCTCCATTCCCCACGCCGTACCTGCGAGAATATTCAAAGCCGGTCCTGCTTTTGCCTTCTCTGCGGCATCCTTAACAGCTCTGGCTTTGGGGTTTATGTAATACCATACTATTAATGCCGCAATTAAGCTAGCTATTAATCCTAAAATCGCACAATACCAGAATACTATATCTCCAATTAGGTATATCGTTACTGGATAGAAACCTATGATCACTACTAGCCCTGTAATACCGAAACCAACGTATATACTTTTACCCGGATCTTTTCCAACATAACCTATTAGAGATGCTCCTATTACAGCACCTATTAGCCCAATAACTTGTAGCATTAATGGATACACTATCACGTTTATCATATTCTTAATAGGGAAAATTGGCTTGAATATGTACCCAAATCCAACTAAAAACATCCCAACAATCATCATACTTATTAAATTATCTGAGAATGACTCAAATAAATCCGCGCCTCTCCCTGCACAGTCACCAACATTATCTCCTACCAAATCGGCAATCACTGCAGCGTTTCTTGGATCATCCTCCTCGATTCTCTTTTCAACCTTACCTACTAGATCTGCCCCTACATCAGCTGACTTAGTGTAGATCCCCCCTCCAAGCTGCGCAAATAATGCTGCTAATGATGCTCCAAATCCAAAACCAACTACGAGTAAGGGGGATCCAAATAATGCGTACAATAGACTTACACCAAGAAGAGAAAGGGACACAACAGATATTCCAGTAACCGCCCCGCCCCTAATTGCTATAATAAGTGCCCTTCTCGCATCACTTCTTGCAGCATTTGCAGTTCTAACATTAGCATCGGTAGCTGTTAGCATCCCTAAGAAAGCCGCTCCTAAAGAAAGAAGAGAACCAACTATGAATCCAATAACAATCTGCCATGCTAAGATGTTCAATGCTGAAAGAATTCCCAGAAAGACACTTATTCCGATTATGAAATACCAGATAGTGATGAATTCTCTCTTAATAAACGCTTTTGCACCTATTTTTATCCATGATGCTACTTCCTGCATTCTTTTTGTACCAGGATCCTGCTTCCTAACCCACCATCGGAAGTACGCAACAATACCTAATCCAATAAAACCCATGAGAATTGGTATTGATACAATTACATCTGGCATATATAGCACCACTCATAGTGGTAGTATGATAGTTAAATGATATTATTTGGTTTCTAAAAGTGTATTCTTTAAGAATTTTAAGAATTTTGTACGGATTAATGATGAGAATTCATAATTACCTCCTAATAAGAGTATTTCACCTCTCCCCGCACAGAATTCGATAGCTATTATCTTTTTCTTGTATGTTAATTCATGCTTAGGATTAGAATCCAAATTACTTTGCTCATTCTTTTTATTACAGCATTATTTTTAATAAGTGCCAATAATGATTACTTTAGAGAATTCATTTGGTGTATATTATTGAGTACAATAAATGCTTTCGAAATACTAAAAGAAAAACTGGAGAGAGAAGCACGGCCACTCTTCTGTCCAAAATGTAGAAAAGAAATAAAACCTATTGTTAGATTATATCCAACACTGCTAGGTGAGGTAAAAGCAGATTTTCTTTGTCCAATACACAATATTGTGCTCTTGACGGAAACGATCAGAAAAATGATGTTACCTGAAAGAAGACCCCAATTGGTGAGAGAAGGCGTATACATAGCCTTCGAAGGAATAGACGGTTCTGGTAAAACTTTTTTCGCAAAGTGGTTAGTTGAAGAATTAAAGAAAAAGGGATACGATGTAATATATGTAATCGAACCTCACATCAAGGCGATCAAGGATTTTCTATATAAATACGACATAGATGCTGACGCCGAGGCATATATTTTTGCAGCGGACAGAATTATTCTCCAGAAGACCACTATCTTACCCGCTCTAAGGGAAGGTAAAATCGTTATTAGTGATCGATCCATATATGCTAGTATTGCTTATCAAACTGTCCGCGGTTTGGATGAAGAATTTATATGGGGTATAAACAGAGAAATAAAAATCCCCGAATTAGTAATTGTATTGGATGTTCCTGCATCAGTAGCTCTTGAACGAATAAAAAATGCGGGAAGAAGCCTAACGAGGTTCGAGGAAAAAGAGTTTCTTGAGAAAGTGCGGCGTAAATATAAGGAAATCATTAAACGTTACACGAAATTATCTCAGTTTATCTTAATAGACGCCGATAGAAAAGTTGAAGACGTAAAGCAGGATATTCTGAACATAGTATTAGAATATATAAGAGGAAAATTGGAAAGCTAATAAATACGAATCTTAGGGAGAGATATGATATGAAACGCACTGATTCGTTAGAATACCTTAAGAAAATGGTTTCAAAATTCCGTGATGAGAGAGGCTGGAAAATTTATCATAACCCAAAGGATTTAGCAATATCAATTATCATTGAAGCCGCTGAGCTTTTAGAGTTATTTCAATGGAGAACTGTAGATGAAATCAAAACATTACTAAATAATAATGAATTTAAAAGCAAAATAATTGACGAAATAGCCGATGTTATGATATACATCCTCTCTCTAGCCGATATATTAGCCATTGATCTAGGTAAAGCAGTAGAGATCAAAATTAGAAAAAACGAGAAGAAATATCCCGCGGATCTCGTTTATGGAGGAAAATTTAGAGATCTTATAAATAAGCGGACACTAACTTAGAATTCTAGTTGGTTAAAGGACTCTGCAGCTGAAGAGAGAGGTGATTGATTGGGCAAAGTAATCGACGAACCTACTTACAGGGAGAGATTCTATGTATTTGAGGACAGAGAACACGCGGGTAAACTTCTAGCAGAATTCTTATCAAGGAATCTTAAAAAAGAGGAAAAAGAAAATTCTATCGTTTTAGCCATTCCTCGTGGAGGTGTTCCCGTTGGATGTATAATCGCTAATATCCTTCGAGTACCCATGGATCTTGTGATCGTCAGAAAAATTCCGATCCCATGGGATAGAGAAGCCGGATTTGGAGCTGTTACTCTTGCGGGAGATGTAATTATCGAGGAGAATATATTAGATTATCTAGGCATCGATAAAAATACGCTAAAAGAATTAATCGCTGAAGTTTTATCAGAAATCAAGCGTAGAGAGAAAATCTTCAGACAAGATAAAGGCGAAATTGAGGTGCATAGAAAAAATGTTATTCTGGTAGATGATGGATTAGCGACAGGTCTAACAATGATGGCTGCCATAAAATATGTAGGGAGAAAAAATCCTAGCAAGATTTTTATTGCTACTCCCACAGCTTCTAGAGGAGCTCTTGAACGTCTCAAGAACCACGTTGATGTAATTTACTGTTTGAATATTAGAAGCGAGATACCTTATTTCGCAGTAGCAGATGCTTATAAAAAATGGTATGACTTAACTGATAAGGATGTATTAGAATACTTACAAAAATACGGCTTTCTGCACAAATAAACAAAAATTTTAGTGACTCATTCTTTAACTACGTGAAAACGACGATAAGTGCGCTCATGATATTTGAAGCATCTTATTGGTTTTCCTTATATAGAGATGAAGACTTTATTCGCCTCATCCAAATAAATAGATTTAAATAGTATTAGAGCAGACTTTGGATGCGAGAACTCGGCGGTTCTTAAATAATGCCAATGTTACCAAGATGTTATAAAAACCGCTGAGTTCTCGCTGAATAACAAAGTGGTGTGAATTTTGACTAGAAAATGGAACATTGTTTTTGAAGGACCAACCCCTGGGGTTGCTGAAAATTTTGAAATCGAGTTTGTCGATGCAAAGGATGTATTGGGCAATTATCTAGGATTCAAAACAACGGTATTTAATGAACTATTAGGAATGATCAATGTTAATGAAAATTATTATTCAGAACTCACTCTAAAAAATATAACCTCGCCCGAAAAAGAGAATTTCTCTGATAAACCTATAGTTGCCTTGTTAGCTCTCGACAAAAATAAACTTAAATTTGGTTTACTATTACTGATAACCGAAGAAGACACCGTCATCATTGGATTATGGCCTTCGTCATTTGCTCAAGCAATTAAGGAAGATGAAAATGTTTTATTAGGAACCTTAACAGCCCTTCTCAGAGACCCTGAAAACTGGGAGAGAGTAGACGTAATAATGCCAGCAGTAATGCTCTATGGGGAATAAATTTTAGAAAACAGGGAATCGCAATATACTCCCTCTCTCCTTTTATTTTACCTTAATTTCTATTTTCTAGATGCAATACTTGATGCAATTACCAACGGATCCCAAACTGGTGCGAACGGCGGAGCGTAACCTAGATCTAAATAGAAAATTTCATCAACGCTTAAACCTGCATAAAGAGCTGCTGCCATAACATTAATCCTACCAGTAGCGTCCTCCTCACTTATTATTTGACCACCAAGTAATTTTCTAGTCTCCTTATCGTAGATTAACTTGACATAAATGAGCTTAGCACTCGGGTAGAAACACGCTTTAGTTCGAGCTTCGATATTCACGCTTGTAACATCAAATCCTTCTTTCCTAGCTTCCTCAGTTGTAAGTCCCGTTCTAGCAATATGCAGTTCGAATATTTTCGTAAAAGCAGTACCGACTACTCCCGGAAAACGCATATCTCCCCCAGCAATATTAGCACCCGCAACTCTGCCCATCTTGTTAGCTGTTTGCGCTAACGGTATCCATGTAGGTTTCCCTGTGACAAGATGCTTTGTTTCCGCTACGTCCCCCGCCGCATATACATTTTCTAGATTTGTCCCCATTTTTTCATTTACCCTAATCGCGCCTCTTACACCGAATTCTAATCGAGAATTTTTAAATAAATCCGCATTAGGTTTCACTCCAACAGCCATGAGAACTAAATCAACTTCGTATTCACCCTTTTCTGTTATTACTTTTTTAACTCTATCTTCTCCTTCAAAGGCAACTACTTTTTCGTCAAGCTTAAGGTCAACACCATGGCTCACCAGCGTTTTTTCAACGATTTTAGCCATGTCCTCATCTATGTTTGGAAGTACGTGAGGCAGCATCTCGAATACCATGACTCTTTTACCTAGCTGAATAAAAGCCTCTGCCATTTCGAGACCGATATAACCCCCTCCAACGATCCCTATTTTTTCAGATTCTTTAGCTGCCTTTTTCAGCTTAATGCCATCTTCAATATGATGCAATGTATATATTCCTTGAAGATCAATTCCTTCTATTGGAGGCATTATAGGTTTAGCTCCCGTAGCTATTACGAGTTTCTCGAACTCTACTTCGCGCTCTTTTTCTGATGACTTTAAGATAGCTACTCTATCATCTAGATTTACCTCTATGACGTGGGTATTCACCATAACATTAATTCCTCTTTTTTTAATAAAGAATTCCACCGGATAATGAATAAGCTTCATATGATCATCTACTATACCAGATACGTAATAGGGAATCCCACAAGGCGCATATGATACATAATTACTAGCTTCAACTACTAGAATACTCAGATCGGGCTTCATTCTTTTAGCTTTTGAAGCCGCAGACATTCCAGCAGCTCCACCGCCTATAACGAGAATATCTACCATTTTCATTCACCGATAATTTCTAATTATTTCATGCTTGGAATACACAGAAAATTTTGACAATAAATATTCCTATGAAAAATGTCATTAATTTCTTTTATCGGGAATTCTAATACTGAGAATTCACGGGATAATTTCAGTACTATTATTATAGGGAGGATAATTAAAATCATCGATAGAGATTATTCCTTTATCAATAAGATCTTGAACTCTAGGTTTTATTCTGATAAGCTCATTAATTAAGTGTTTTACTGTCTCACATACTTTTTCGAATCCCTCAATGCCCCACAGCATAGTTTTATTAGCGAATAAGCAACGCCCTCCACATATAAAATTATATTCGCATCTCAAGCAAGGCCCCCCTATTTTTATTTTCCAAGGTAGTTCATACGGCTCCGTAGTCCAAATGTCCCCTAGATAAAACTCATCAAACTCTAATGCTACTGGACAAGCTATTATTCTGCCAGATGTAGTTATAGTAAATGCATCAATCCCAGCTCCACAACGCAAATAAACTTTTTCACCAGTTAACAGCGTTTTCATTATTCCTATAAAGGGAACTATACCTAATACTTTTCCTTCTTGCTCCATTTTCTCATACCAATAATTTACAAGCTTTGTTATTCCGGCATTATATATTGTATCAACCCATAAATCGAAATCCTTATATCTCTGCTTTGGTGGCAAATCCCACAGAGCATCTAGTTGCCAATGTACATGATCAAAGTTAGGGTTCTTTAATTCAATCAAATGTTTAACGTCTGAATATATGTCCGTTTTTTCAGATACAGCCATTCTCGCTATAATATCGCCATCATAACCTTTTCTTCTGATTTTTCTGATATTTTTTATTACTAGATCATATGTGCCCGTGCCTCTATAATAATCCGTAACTTCCTTTCTCCCATCTATTGAGACAAGAATGGTGTCGAATTTCTCTAAGTATTCAAGTTCTAACCTATCTAAAAATAGTCCATTAGTTTGAATACAGAATTTTTTAGCCTTAATGTTGTCTATAATCCACTTTATGATATTCACCCTTAATAGCGGCTCTCCTCCATAAAAGCAGATTATAGCATCGGAGTCTTTTTCAATAAATCTCTTTAAGTCATCTAATGAATAATTAATCTCTAGAGGCTCTACTGATGGGTCTGGGTCGTTTCCACAATATTTACATCTAAGGTTGCACACTCTAGTGACTATGATGAAATAAAGCACGTTAGAGCACCTTCAAGATAATAAACCCAACCTTATTGCTCCATGAGAGTCCTAAAGGAGAGTATAATTCTCATTAAGTTTGTAGATCATCTATTACATAGTAAATTTATTAATTTTAGTTAAATTCAAATTCTCGTTTTACATACTGAGCATAATTTACCTTCTAACACATTACATTCAGATATTCCATATAGGCGATCCGATGCTCGATAATAGAGCGTCAGATAAACCAGAATTTCGAAAAACCATCGGATTAGCGGAGGCCGTGGCATTTGGAATTGGCGGAATGATAGGAGGGGGCATATTCGCTCTCTCCGGTAGCATAGCAAGACAAGCTGGCATCGCAGCTATCGCCGTATTTATCCTGGCGTCTATTACAGCATTAGCTTCTGGGCTCACTTATGCAGAATTTTCTACGGTGATAATCAGTGCCGGTGGTGGGTATAGTTATGTGAATGAAGTCTTTCCTGAATTCCTCGGTTTCATAGCCGGTTGGTGGTTCTTTTTAGCATATACTTTAGCGGGTGCATTTTATGCTGTGGTTTTTGGAGTCTACTTAGAATTCTTGCTTAATATTCCCTTCTTCATTTTCAGTCTCATCTTAATTATATTCTTCGGGATCGTCAATTTCATAGGTACAAAAGAAAGTAGTATAACGGAATTTCTACTTGTCGTATTCAAATTAACCATAATTCTGATATTCATAACGAGTGGTTTCATTTCCCTCAAGATTTCTTTCGGGAAAACATTATTCGTACCCGCTCCTCTAATTTTACTTTCCCTCGTGGCTACGGTTTTTGTAGCATTCGAAGGATTCGACATAATAGCAACGCTTTCTCAAGAAACTCGTAATCCTATTAGAAATATTCCTCGAGCCGTTATTATCTCTATTTTATTAGTCACATTAGTTTATATTCTCGTGGTAATTATAGAACTCCTCATATTAACGCAGCAAGCAGTACCACCAGACATCAGTTCCGAAGAAATCATATTATACACCGCTTATAAGATACTAGGACCTATAGGAATTTACATGCTCATTTCCAGCGCAATAATATCCACTAAGAGTGCATATAACGCCACTTTATGCGCTGCAGCACGTGTTAGCTTTGCGATGGGAAATAATAAGGCACTGCCTAGAATCTTCAGAGTTCTTCATCCTAGATTTAATACACCATATATTTCAGT
>JAHKLF010000042.1 GCA_029856615.1 Candidatus Njordarchaeota archaeon | reverse complement strand
TTTGTAGATGCATGATACTCAGTTTGTATCAAGGAGAAAGACGAAAATAGAGACACAATGTAGAATTTGCGGTCCGCTCGTTTGCAGAGCTGAAACTGAGGGATTACTCGGGCATATAGCCTTTTTCATTTACATCTCTTCTTTTCTCATAATTTCTGGACTTCTTATGACGTATATTGCCTCTAACTACAATATTATCATAATTCCATTTACAAAAACTCGAATATCTGACATGTTATTAATCGCGGCCACTTTCTCTGGCGGATTAAGAATATTCGTTGAGGGCTTCGAGGAACTAATTAAACATAGAGAGTTTGATATTGATTTATTGGTTTTTTCGGCAGCAATCGGCGCTATTCTCATAGGATTTTACTTAGAAGCAGCGCTTGTAGTGAATTTATTCGTTATTGCAGATTACCTTGAGAGCATAGCTGTTAGTAAGGCAGAAAAAGAGATAGAAAAATTGACTCAGTATTTTCCAAACACCGCAAGAGTAATAAGAAATGGTGAGGAGAAGGAAGTTCCTAGTAACCTTATTAAAATTGGTGAATTAATTATCGTTAAGCCAGGAGAAAGAATACCTTTAGATGGCACTATTATTGAAGGCGAAGCCAATATAGATCAATCAGTACTGACGGGAGAATCCATACCAGTCTATAAGACTGTGGGGGAGGAAGTATTCGCTGGGACTTTCTGCATGGACGGAAGATTGATCATTAAAGTTAAACGCAGAGCTGAGGAATCACTTTTTAATAAAATAATAGATCTTGTTTTGAAATCTCAAAAACAAAAAACCGAAATAGAGACTTTCATTGAAAAATTCTCGAAATATTATGTTCCAATAATACTCATATTAGCATTTACCGTGATGATAGGCGGGTCGCTGTTATTTAGTGAAGCCCGATTCATACGGATCTATAAGGGTCTAATTTTACTCGTTCTCTCTTGTCCCTGCGCTTTAGCTATATCAGTTCCAGCTGGTATGATATCGGGAATCGTCAATGCAGCGCGAAAGGGAATTCTAATTAAAGGAAGTAAGTTCCTCGAAAGGGCGTCTGAAGCCAAAGTTGTTGCATTGGATAAAACAGGTACGCTAACAAAAGGAGAATTGGTAGTAAGAGAGGTAATACCTTTAACTAGTAAATATACTGTAAATTACGTGTTATCATTAGCTACTAGTCTTGAAAAAGCCTCAAATCATCCCATTTCACGAGCAGTTGTAGAGCATGCGAATAGCCAAGGTTTAAAACTCTTAGAGGTATCTCGATTCAGGGAATATCCGGGAAAAGGTATTCATGGAGTTGTGAACGGAAAAACGCTCATTGTAGGGAATTTGAAATTACTCGAAGAATTTAACATTCCATTAACAAATAACGTAATTTCAATCGCCAAAGAAAAAGATGCTAAGGGAGCTAAAACAATATTTGTGTGCGAAAATCGTGGGATTATAGGGCTAATTGTTCTATCTGATGAACTAAAGCCAGAGGCTAAGAGAGCTATCAAAGAAATTAAGAAACAGGGAATAAGAACAATAATGCTAACTGGAGATAATAAAGATGTTGCAACATCAATTGCTAGAGAACTTGAAATAGATGAATATCATGCGGATTTACTTCCCCACGAAAAAGTGAAAATAATAAAGAAATTGTCGCAAAAATATGGTTCCACAATATTCGCTGGAGACGGCGTTAATGATGCTCCTGCGATATCCTCCGCGGATGTGGGGATTGCTATGGGTATGAGAGGAATTGATGTATCTATAGAGACGGCAGATATTGTCTTAGCTAATGATGATTTGATGAATATTCCATATCTAATTGAGTTGAGTAAAGTGACTAAAAAAGCAGTAAGATTCAATGTTATTTTATCAATATTTCTCAAGTTTGTGTTAGTAATATTAGCACTACTAGGATTCATAACACTCATAGAAGCTGTAGCCTTTGGTGATGATGGCTTAGCTCTAGTAGTAACCTTTAACTCGATGAGAATTCTAAGATATAAATCTAAAAATCTCATGTGATACTAAAAACTAATTTTATTCATATTATATTACGTTAGCTACGCACCGTGACGTGAAATCTAGTTTCCCTTGAGGCAGCATTTATTAAAAATAAAGAAAAATTATTCTAACGAAAATTAACTGAAAATAAGCTTTCATTACTGATTAATTCTGAGTTTTAAAGGAGTAGCTATTCCAACCTTATCAGCTGAATACATATCTCTCGCAACCGCTCTCACTTTTCCCTTCGCTCCTCTTACGGCTATGACCTCAATTACGAAGGGAGATCTAGCACCACTAACTGCTTGTATGTTAGCTCCTCCTTTCATGGCTATTAATCCTGGAGGCAAATATACTTTGATGATAGGAATTATAATATCACCTTTTACTTCTACAATTATTTTTCCCACATCTCCGACCTTGTATTCTGGTTTATCAGTCATGATTCTGACAATTAGATTCCCCTCTCCAACATCTAGTTCATTTATTTTCTTCTTCTCATCAATTCTAACTATTAGTTTAGATAAAGCTTTAATCTTCTTTCCAACGGTTTCACTTAAAATAACAGTCTCTTTACCATCTACTATGGCTTCAGCTTGCATCGGAAATATACTCCGTGCTTCAAAGATCATATCTAAAAGCGCAGCTGTATCGGAGGTTGAATATAACATACCTCCAACTAGTCTCCTGAGGACATACTTCATTCCTTTATCAACTAAATCCTTCCTTTCACCAGTTGCGATTAGAGCTCTTAAAACTAGACACGTTGCTTCTATATCTCCTGCCCAAGCTTTTTTTCCTTTCCATTTAACATAGTTATCTTCATGTATTGCTTCTTTCTCAATTTTAATAAGTGCTTTTTTATAGAGTTCGTCATTCATGTTATCCTTTAAGGCTATTAAGATGTGCGCTGAGTCTTCTATAGTCTTTATTTCCTCCTCTATTAGTCCTTTATCTAACTCAGCTAATTCGGAATCTTTAATATTCAATTTTTTAAGTTGTTTTAGAGCCTCTGTGATCATCTCTTTTAATGGTTTTACTAGTTCATCATCAATGGTCATAGCTGGTGATAAGTTTTTCAGAACTTTTATTGTCACGCTTGGATTAGGATCTGTATCTTCCCATAATGAAAATATTCCATGTTTATAGAATTTCTTCATACGTTGAATTCCTTCACCAATTAACATTTTTACCTTATCTAATTCCCCATTGTTGGAATCCTTGAATAACTTAAACACAAGCATTAAACCTTTTAGCTTTGCAGATGTCTGCTCAGCGCATCCATAGGGATATTTGATCAATGAAAAAGCCACATCTCTAACCAGAGAATCTAATGATGGATAGATTAATATCCTCTCTCCACTTATTGTTTCGCCCGGATTTAATATCTCAAGCCTTGATACCTCAATCTCTTCCTCCCCCATCTTCTTTATAACGGCCTTAGCTTCGGCTAATACATTATTTGCTTTATCCATCAAAGTAACTATTATTTCCGTGGGTCCATTAACTCCTATATATACAACACCACTCCCCTTTTTTACGCTGAATCTATTCACTCCTTCGAAAGTTTCTATGATTAATACTCCATCTTGAGAAGCAAGATAATGAATAGGGATTATGCACATATCCCCAGAATCCATGTAAGTGGGCGCCTCAATTTTTACAAAATCCTCTCGCATGATAGTTATTCTCGTTTCATTTTTAATCACTGAATAGCCACTTATCGCTATTACTTCTATTCTAATAGTTCTTAGTTCGTCCCCTACGTGAATTTTCAGTTCATACTCCTTATTAGTATCCACTTCGAGAACTTGAAAACTAAAAATGGGCATCTGTAATAATAATCCAGCCACTTCACTTAATGTCTCCCGTCCTCTTCTTCTCTCTTTGCTACTCACTACCCCCTTATTAACCTTTGCTCCCCGTTCGCTTTTGGAAGCAAATCTCATAGGAGCAAATAATGCCAAGGGTAATGCAGAAGCCGTAAATCCTATCGTTGGCATCATTAATCCCCTTACTCTAGATCTTCTCGCTAGCAGTTTTCTTAATGGCCAATCCATCTTAATATCATCTATTAATTCGTTTACTGCTGTTATTAGCTCAAAATATCCTCGTGCGATATTGATTTCCTCGCTGTCCCTAAACAATCTGTCATCCAATGCTATTACTATCAGCTTCGCTTTTCTACTCTCTCGTGATTTAACATTGATCTTTACTAAGGCCTCATTCGACATTACTTTTGCTGGCGATATTATATTTACTGTCTCGATCTCTGGTTCGCTAAAGACTAATGCATAGTATTCTTTTAAACACAGTGACCCAGATTCTTCTAGAACAACACCTGCGATGATTACTTGTGAAGGCTCTTTAATAGGGATTCTAATTTTTTCTCCAGTTTTAAGTTCGTCATGGTAGTGTGTGTAGTATTCCTTCATTACTGGATCATAGATTATTAAACCCAATTTCTTTATCTCCTTCATCACTTCCAGATATAACTCGTCCCCGATGATATCGGAAATCCTAATTGGAGCGTCTTTGTCGAATTGTTTGGAGACATACATGCCTTTAAATTTACAAAATCCTTCTTGAGGTGCTAAACTGGCTTTAGCAATTATCCCCATATCAGAAAATGTCCTTACTTCTCTCTCCCTACGTTTAGTACCAGGTAGCTGTACACTAGCTGTTAATCCATCGGGTGTAAATAATCTTAATTCAAATGGTCCAGTATGGCCTCTAAATGGTATTTCAGCAATTATGATACCTCCTTTGCTTGTAGCCTCACTGTAATAGACAATCCTTTTGCAGTACCCACAATAAAGCCCTATTTTCACGGCACCAGTATAGGGCTTTTCCAGCAAAGAAACTCGTAATTTGGCTCTTATTTTGCCCTCTGCCAAGGTAAATTTGTCTAATTGCGCCCGAAGAGGACTTAGTTCATATGAGATAATTGTAAATGAGCATGCACATATTATTTTCTTGTGAGCTAGCTCTGCCCTTACTTCATATTCGCCTTCAGTGAGATCTTCTAACGTTAGGATGATTACTCCAAACTTATCTGTTACTCTTGACGTATTCCAGATTAACCTCCTTTCCTTAAATAGTTTTATATTAACAGTTCGGTTAGTTTCATTTGGAAAAATTATAATTACGCGAACAAATTCTCCGGGCTGATATATTTTTTTATCTGTAGTAATAGATGCCAATTTTAATTCATCTAATTTTGGAGCTTCCAGGTAAATATTTTTTGTGACGAAGAACTTTTTGTCTTTAACCCATATTTCAACCTTACTTTTTATGGATATCTTTTTGTCTATCAGAGAAATAAGCTCACCCTTGGATGTAGTCCGCTCTATTGTCTCTCCGCTCTCCAGCTTTAGTTTTATTTCGAGCTCATCCTTAAATAGGGCAAAAAAGTTACCTAGATCTATTTCTTCAGCATATAATCCCATTACATTAAACCTCAACTAAGCCAGAGAAAATTAAGATAATAACTAGCGGAAAATTACTTTTAAATGTATCGTTTTCATAGTATACTCCTCAGGAAAGATTCAATAATTATTTATGAATCTCAAAATTTGGTGTGGTAATGAAAAAAACACAATAATGATTTCTATGAAGATCAGGAAGCTACTTGATGAAAAGCGAAAAATGCAACTTGGGAAAAGTTCTTATTGGGGCTGCTCAAAAAGGCAAAATTTGCTGATAAAATTGTAGCTGCAATAGAATTAGAAAAGATTTTTACCATTGATGATGCCAAAGCTCTTGAGACACATCCTAAAAGAGGCGAAAACTGGGGTGGAAGAAATTACTAAGGAATTTGTTATTGATACAGACGTGATCATTTTTCTTAGAAGGAAGATATAAAATTATATAATTTATATAAAAATGCGCGCTTCTCTCTTAGTCTGAAAATAAATGATTAATCCCTCATCTATATTTAGCTATTATGTTATTTTAACATTTAGAACACTTTCTGTGTGACGCGTTTTTCAAGCGAAAGCAAGTCGTAACTATCTCATCAATAAAAGACGTGTGAATTGAAAAACACGAGAAATATTAAAGCTGAGAAAATGAATCTTAGTATCAACGCAGAAGTGAATCAATTTTGTTTTAATTGAGGGCGGTTAAAATACTTCTATAGGGACTAAGAGTTTTCTCATCGTTGGTGTCGTCAACCCATTTATATATTCTTCTCTAATCCTCCATATTGGAATAGTTATTTCTTCCTTCTCACTAATGTCTTCGTTATAACATATTAACACTTTTGCTTGAGGATTGATTGATCTTATTTTACTCACCGCATTTCGCAAATTATCATCTGGGACTGATGGATCTTGAAGAATAATAATGCAATTTGAATACTTCACGGCTGACTCAAAGTCAGCATCTAATTTTTCATAAGATTTACTTTTTAGATCTATTATTCTTATGTAATGACCATCCCTCATCTTGATTAAGCATGTTAGTGATATATTTCTATGCGGTGTTTCTCCTGTAAGGATCTTAAGAAAAATGGGATAGTATTCATCAATCACTTCTCCTAGCCTTATTTTTGATATATAGAGAGCTAATAAAGTAAAATATGTAGTCTTTCCAATTTTTGCGGGGCCTGTTATCAGAATTGTTCTTTCCATGTATAATGGCTTTCTAATTATTCTAATTTCCGCAATTACTACTATCACTAATAGTAGGATGCTAAAGATAATATTGTAAAGATAGTTAAAGGTGAATAATAAACTCAATAGATTATTTCCAGTAGCTAGGAGTAGTATTATGTTAAATAGACTAATCAATAGCAAAAGAAAGAAAGTCGTCTTCTTTGAATCAAGGGGCGGCCTCATCGGAACAACAGCATGCTTTCCCTTTATGCCAACATACCAAAATTGGCTTCTCCTTTTTCCCACGGATATATTAAGATAACCAAGTGGTGTTACATAATAGGTTTCATCATGATACAGAACTCTACCTCCTCTCTTCTTTAAATCATCTATAATCGCATTACGCATTGTTGCTGCATTCCTATATTGATTTTCTATGTGTTTATTGAACATTTCTAGGAGGGAAATGAGCTCCTGTAAATCCCATTTCTTTAATTTTATAGAACCGCTAGGAACCGTCTTATTATAAACTTTAATCATATTCTCGGGTAATTCTGGTAAAACATCTTCGATTCTGTATCTATGAACATACTCATAAATCTCGCTTTTATACGAAAGAAGCTTCCCCTCTCCCTTACATCTACTACATGTGACAAATCCAGTACCATGGCATGTTGAACAAATCACCTTACCAGTACCACCACATTTTGTACATTTTCCAGTACCTAGACAACGATTACACGTGACTTTTCCGCTACCTAAACATCTAGGGCATGTGACTTTAACTCTAGCTAACACTGTTATTACTCCTTTGCCCAAGCATCTGAAGCATGTTCTTTTCTCTCCCCATATATCTAGTACATAGCCCGTTCCACCACACGAAGGACACGTTTGCTCTACAAGTTTCGTTGTATAAACCTCTCCCCATCCTCCACAATACGAACATGTTATCCGTCCAGTTCCACCACATTTTGTGCATAGACCATCCCCCAAACACGTAGGACAAGTCACTTTTCCCATACCATTACAAGTAGGGCATGGAACGACTCCTCTCCCTCCACATGTAGGACATGTGAAAATATCTATCGTGTGTCGTAAAGGAAATTCTTGTACTTCATTAGTGAAGGTAGGATATCGAGGCCTCTTAGGCTGTGCATAATCATAGAATCTGATTTTATATACCCAAGAAGCTGGCTTTTCATAGTCTCTGAAGTAATGCAATTCATATTCCATGTCTACTCTAATTCTTACGGCGATATTTTCATATAACTCCACGATACCCATTGACATTAATATATCGTAGTTATAAAAAAGCCTAGCAAAAATGGAATTAAGAATACTATTTCTCCATTTTATATACTCCATAATTAGATCCACTGTTGTCATGTCACTTACCTCTTATGGTTGGCAAGTAGATTACCACACCGTATATGCTCTCTCTATCGATCACTACCATTCTTCTCTGCTCTAAGATATTAAGAGTTTGTTCTAAGCGTGATATTTCCCAACCAGTTAAGGTTAGAAGCTCTTGTAATGTTAGTTTTCCATCATTATCTGCTAAAATTTTCACTATTTCAAACGCATCTTTTGATAATTCTGGTGGATAAAACTGGACTAATATTCCCCCAGAACTCAATTTTATTATTCCAGAAATCGCCCCTTGTTTAATTTTTTTATTTATTGCTTTAATTATGTCCTTAATTGTGATTTTATAGTGCGAAATTGCAGCTAATTCTACATAGATATCCGCTAGAGATATTAATCCACCGAGATTTTTAGATTTCTCAGCAAAAAGTTTAACTATAATATCCCCCAATTCATCATACCACTTATCTCGTCCCCAAATCTTTGGCTTCTCTCTTAAGACAAGAACCTCAGAGCCCTCGGCTTTCTCAATTTCTCTTCTCGTCTTCTTTCTTATTTTAATTACTCTTTTAGGCGGTTTTTCAAGAAACTTCGCTTTTATCTCATTCGCTATCATGTACAAATTAAATGTTGGTTTCCATTTTCTCAGCGTTTCTAATTTTCTGGCTATCCTTCCCTCAAATATCTCGTGTTTCACATTCTCATGTGTTCTAACGATCGGTGGTTTATCAGGATAATCGTTAGGAATTATAAATTCAATAGGTATTCCTAATATTTCGCCACGAATAATCCTTTTATTACTCGTAGCACTAAAATTGAATCCTTTCTGTCTCAGCAAATTAATTTCATTTTCAATGATATCTGAACTCATTTTTAGTAACCACGCAATTAAGTGATTTTCTTAATATTCTTTTTGAGTAAATTATGGAGCCGTTCGGCTTTCTCTACGGTCTTTTTCATAGCTCTTAATTTTTCAGAAAAGAAAAAGGGTTCTATCACTTTACCATTACTTGCGGCTTCAAGTAAGTCAACCATAAAATTAAATAATTCTAGTTGTGAAAAACCGAACCATGATCCTTGTATAATTTCATTGAGAATAAAGAAAATTAATTCATTCTTTTTCCCATTTTTAACCATCTTTGACTCAAAGTCAACTATCGGTTTTTTAGTGTTTTCCGGCTTCACATTTGTTATTACTACATCCTCTTTATCCTCTGCTAAGGGATTTATGCAAACGGAACTCATCGATACTTTATATAGGATACTTTTCGGTATGAATAGAACCGCCATTATGAAAAGCGCATTAGCCTCATTATGTGCGGGGATTATTAGCTCTCTCTTCTCAATAATACTCCCTATGACCTCCGATAAAAATTCTGGTGTTAACTTTTTAATTAAGTTAAGTATTTGAGCTGATCTACTTTCATTCACGAATAAACTGTTTGCTTTCAATTCTGATAAGAACGTATCAATATCAATAATGCCTTTTTGCGCGAAAGAATCTAGAAGACGGATTATCAATTGAATATCTCTGAAATCTTTATTAAATTCATTAAAATTAATTGCAAGAACATACGCCTCGAGCAGCGGCCGCCCCCATCTATCTTTTGCCCCTTTATATAAAAATCTAGATATTAAGAG
>JAHKLF010000041.1 GCA_029856615.1 Candidatus Njordarchaeota archaeon | reverse complement strand
TTTTCCACAAACTCACATATGAAGGAGATCCCGAATCAATTTCTGTCCAATCTCTGCTCACACATTTAGCATGCAAAATTCCATAATATGGTGCTTTATTAGGCCACGCAACGGGCCTACTTAGTACACCAGTTATCAAATAGGTATTGATAGCGATAAGATTTCTCTTCATAGCGATTTCAGATGATGCATTTAACTGAAAGAGGGCATTAGGAATCGTCATCATGTATTGCTCAAAAGTGGTTGTTGTAGCTGGATGATATCTATACATCCCTCGATTATTAACCCAGTAATTCAACATTGTATTCATCATTTCGTAAAAATAATTTCTCAATTCTGGGTAATATTCTGCAGCAAAGATAAACGGGGCTAAATTATACACATGAATTCTCGTGTTTCCTCGACCAAAGAGAGAATGAGTATTATTTCTGTACGGCTCCCAAGCCTCCCAGATAGTTTTCTTCGCTTCATCCCAAAGAACATTGATGAAGAAATCGCGAAATACTTGCGCATAATCTTGAGGAGATAGGATATTAAGTTCGATAGCTATATTAAATAATAGGATTATGTGTGATGTCCAAGTCCAGTAATTAAGTTTATTTGATGCTGTTCCATTCCAATACACATGATAAACAGGAGTACCATATGGAGGATGATAGCAATTTGAATCATTCGAATCAACTAATAGATGCCAAATAATGTTGTAATAGTAGCCATAGAAATAAGTGTTATTAACACCGTTTTTCGAAATGTAGCTTTCTTTGAAGCAGATAGTCTTTTTAAGATCGTCTAGGTATTGTTCTTTACCAGTAGCTTTCCATAGAAAATAGAGACCCATCACCTGATCTGCAATGCTAGTCTCATTGTTATGCGGATTTTTCCTAACTAGGTATGGAATACGGTAATATGTATGATCATCATCTACTTTTATTATAATAGGATCATCATACAACAGATTATTACTCTTAATGCAATTCCATAAATACTCTGCATCATTTATAATTGTAGTATTCTTCGTAAAATAGCCTAATACTGAATGTACAGAAAATGCCGCTAATGTATTATCAGTCCAAGCATAATATCGGGCATTTTTATAAAGCGCATTATATAATGAGAATAAGTCATAAGTGTTATAAAAGGCAAGGAAGCTTTGCTCATTAACCTGCCTATAATTAAAGATCAAATAACTGAGATTAAATAATTTTATTCTTGGTTCCAACTGTCCTTGAGTTTTAATGTTTTCTAACTGTGTCTCACGTATCTTAACCTTATAATTCCCATAATAGAAAACTCTTATACTCCTAACTCGGGGTATCGGAGTCATCATGATGGGGATTATAAGTGTTAGCACCAGTATGATATTTTTGCACCGCATTTAACGACCTCACGAAGTCGCATTAAGTTTTTCATTTCTCCCAACAGAGTGTTCATAGGATGATCAATAAGCAGAGTTGCATTATTTTTAGTATCATACGTTGACGTATATATGAATAAAGAAGTAGGTTATTTAAATTTTAATGACAAGTTAATACTTTCATCCTTACTCATAGGTATTTAGATTTTAACGCACATATAGCTGTGCTGGGAAGTAGTAATAAATATGCAATAGAAGAACTCACTAGAGATACGCATGCTATAAGAACTGATTCAAAAAATTCACGCTAACATTTTTACTTCTCTTTAGCCATTACATACGAATAATATTCAAATTTTTTCGAGCGGTAAGGGTTGTGTCAGAAGAATTCGTTGCTAAGTATTATGATGAAATAGCCGAGAATGAGGTAAAAAGGCTCTTCAAAGATAAGTATCACCTACTGGAGTATATTGTTACAATGCATTACATAAACAAATATTTTCCGAAATCAGGGAAAATATTAGACTGTGGATGTGGTCCTGGTCATTATGCAATAGCATTAGCTAGGAGAGGATACCGTGTTGCGCTCGTGGATATAAGTGTCAGGTTACTTGAGGTAGCAAAAAGGAGATTCGAGGAAGAAAAATTAGAGGACAGAATTATAGCTATTATGAAGACTTCTTCAACGAATTTAAGTATGTTCCCAGACAATTATTTCGACGCCGCACTTTGTTCTGGTCCTTTATATCACCTAGTAGAACTTTCAGATAAAATAAAAACAGTTAGGGAATTATGGAGAGTCCTAAAACCATTGGCAGTAATTATTATCACAGCAATTAGCTATTTCGGTACATTGGGGACAGTACTGGCTAAATACCCAGAAGACCTTGTAGATGAGAGGTTCCAAGAGGCGTTGAAAAAAGGCATTTGGAGACCAAGCAAATTAGGAATCAGGGGGACATTTCCAGACGCATATTTCTGGAGACCTCTTGAGCTCAAAGAGTTCTTAGAGGCTAATGGTTTTGAAACTCTTGAGATGGCTGCATGCGAAGGAGTTTTTACTCATTTAAGAAAAGAAGTAAATGAGGTTGCTAAAGATAGAAAGAAATGGCATAGAATTATTGAACTGGCATTATTAACCTGCAATGATCCCACTATAATAGGAAATAGTGAGCACTTCTTATGGATAGGAAGAACGAAAAAATGACCACTTAATACCTACTAGATAAGTATGATGGAAATATTTCATTAAATTGGTCTAAATCCTATTTTCTTTGCTATTAAATTCAGTTCTTTTCGTGTTAACACTGAGTGGCTTGATTTTATTCTTTGAAGATACGATATTAGGACCGTGTATGTCGGGCTTATGCCCAGTTTCTCTCTAAGCGCTTTTACGGCTTTATTTAATTGCTGGATCTTTTTTGTGGAGTTCCCATAGTTATCTCTCCAACGAGAGTCCTTCCCTTTTCATCATGTGCCAAGAGGTTTATTTCGACATCCCCTAATCTTAAGTGCTCTACGCGTTCAACTGGTCCGAATATCAGTTTTTTCCTTGAAAATCCATAATCTCGATCTCTCCCTTAATACTTAAGAAAAGCTCTCTGATCAATGACTCAAAAGCCCGTGGTAAAAGCTTTGCTATGAACGTGCTATCCATTATTTCCTCTGTATATATCTTAACCCATATCCCCAATAATTTATCTTTTAGATAATAGATTGCAGTTTTTTGTTTCTTGATTTTTCCTACGAAATCTAATTCTAACAAGTATTTGAGCGCAAATGGTAATGTATCATCAGCTATCTCTCTAACCAATGTTTGATAAGTCTTAGGACCCGCAGCTAAAATCTCTAAAATTCTCCTAGCTACAATGGGTAAATCAGTATAGACTGCTCTAAAATATTCACTTAGGGCCCCTCTAGTTAATTCCTCAACTACAGCCTCTTCGGGATTCTTAACTCTGAGATAAGATAATGCGAGAGATTCTGCGTAAAAAGGAACTCCATCAGAAGCCTCAGCTAAAATTATAGCATCAATATCCGGAACCCCATAACCTTCAATAATCTTTAATGTGTCACCGAGAGTTAAATTCTCTAATTTAAATACAACATCAAACATCCTAGCCATTCGTCTTTCATACCCCCGTATTAGTTTTGATAAGCTTAATAGAGTGCTAGAAGCAAAAACGACCCCTCCTTCAAACTCGTTAATAAGACTCCTTAAGTGGGCAATCACGGATTCCGCTCCTCGATAAGGATTCCTTCTTGAGAAATCGCGCACAAGATATGTGAACTCATCAAAAAATATTACAGAGACTCCCTCCTCCATTGCGATTTTAAATAAAGTCTCAAGTACCTCGTATGGATTTTCACCAACAGATATATCCCTACCAGTTTTCTCAGACAACTTTAATAGCAACCGACTTGGCATAGAAACCCTTTGACAATCCAAGCTGAGCGTCCTTATTCCCTCAGCCTCAAGCTCCTCCAAGACTTTTTTCATAAGAGCTGATTTACCTATACTTCTCTTTCCTTTCAAAAGAATCCCCTTGCTCATTTTTAAGAGCGTTTTTTAGAAACCGAATCTCAGAATCTCTATTGACAAACATACTTAATCACTGTTTACTAAACAACTGTTTACTAAACAATAGTTAAGTGAATTTTTAATAAAAATAGTTTAGATTATATATGGTGCGGAGGGAATAATTTTTGATCTTTCTTACAAACTTACTTATGGTTCGATAATGAAACCTTGGAGTTAGGAATTCTGTTCTTAATTGCATTAAAATCTCGTTATTTTTAAGAAATATCTGATGTCGTATTTAGAAAATCATTTTAAACACTTATAGTATTACTTTTCTTATAATTTGTGTTACAAATGGAGGTCAAAAATGACTAAAATCGTCATGATTGGTTACCACTATAGCTTAGCACTACATAAAGCTGTCCAACATGTGAATAAGATTCTTGACAATGCAGTTCAATTCACGTTCCTTAATGCGTATGATATTGATAACGGAACCATCCCCGAGGACAAGGTAATTCGCTCACTTAAGCAAGCAGATATCATTCTAATAGATGTTAGAGGTGGCGATAAAGTTAGCAAAATTATTACGGATAATCTTTCAAACACGAAGAAAACAATAGTAACATTGGTTGGGGGTTCTCCGGAAATCATAGAGTTAACACGATTAGGTAGCTTTTCATTAGGAAAATTTATGCAAATGCGGAAGAAGCTCGTATTCAAGAGATCTAAAAAGTCTAATCGAGTTGATTATGGTAAATTAATAAGAATGCGTGAACTTTTTGAGAAGATCGGGAAAAGACTTCCGATAGGAATATTTAAGCACGCTCGAAATTATGCATTAATCCTAAAATACTATGAGAATCCATCTGAAAGGAATCTAACTTCTATGCTTCTTTTACTATTAAAAGAGTATGGTAAAGTAAATGTTCCCATAACTATACCAGAACCAGAAACTTTGCCGCCAATGGGTATACTCGATTTTCATACTGGAAATATCTATGAGGATGTCAAACAATATCTAGAAGAATATAATTTCTCGGATCGTCTATTGATTGGAATTCTCTTCTATGGTGGTTTTCACTTCGAACAATCTGTAGTTGCAGCAAAACTCCTAGCCAAACTTATAGAGGAACAAGAATTAGGCGTAATTCCCGTTTTCTGCTCAGATTTAAGATATTATCTTGTGATTGAAAAATTCTTCCTCGAAGATGGTAAGCCCTTAATTGATTGCCTTATCGATTTATTGTGGTTTAGATTCGCAGGAGGACCTATAGGAGGGGATCATTCTCAGACATTTAGAGTGCTTAAAAAGCTTAATGTCCCTATTCTCCACGGTGTACATTTGTCCTCAATCACATTAGACAAATGGCTGGAATCGAAACATGGCATTCCACCGGTAGAAACGGTCACAACCGTGATTTTACCAGAATTAGATGGACGTATAGAACCATTCTTAGCTTTAGCTCGTGTAAAATCCCGTAAGGATAATACAATTGTTGATGAATATGTTGGCATTGAGGATAGATTAAGAAAATTAGCCAAACGTGCTTGTAATTGGGTCAAATTAAGAAGAAAAGCTAATCGAGAAAAACGCCTCGCCATTATCCTTTATAATTATCCTCCTGGAGAAGAAAACTTGGGCAAAGCAGCTTATCTGGATGCATTTGGAAGTCTGGTTAGGATTCTAAAAGCGCTAAAAGAAAGAGGTTACCATGTTGGAGAAATACCTAATGAGCGTGAATTAAGGAGAATATTTTTAGAGAGGGGAATTGTTAACCCCATGAGTAGACCATTTAAGCTACATGAGATAAGAAACTTGATTAGAATAGACTTGGAAAAATATCTTTCTTGGTTTGAGGAGCTACCAGATAAAATTAAGAGAGACATTATCGAAACTTGGGGTGAACCTCCCGGCTTTCACATGGTGGTTGATAGTGAAATAATAATCCCGGGGGTTATTCTTGGAAATATATTTATTAGTATACAACCTAGCAGGGGGATTCATGAAGATCCTTCGAAAATATATCACTCCAAGGAACTCCCACCGCATCATCAGTACATTGCATTTTATAAATGGATTAAAAAGGAGTTCAAAGCCGATGCTATAATTCACCTAGGCACTCATGGCACGCTGGAATTCTTACCGGGAAAGGAAATAGGTTTATCCAGATATTGTTATCCAGATATCTTAATTGATGATATCCCAAATATCTATATCTACCATGTCACTAATGCCTCTGAGGCTGCAATTGCAAAACGAAGAAGCTACGCACTTATAATTAATCATATGAGTCCTCCATTTATATTAAGCGACACTTATGGGGAGATTGCCGAGATAGAGAGATTACTTCGAGAATATTACGAGTCATCTCAATACGACGGAAATAGGAGTAAAGAAATTAAGAATAAAATCTTGGAGCTTGCTAAAAAGTATAAATTTGGAGAAAGTATTGAAGAGGTGCACGATAAGATATTTGAGTATAAGCGTTCTCTCATCCCAAAAGGCCTTCATGTATTTGGTACTAGTTTATCTCGTGAAGAATTAGTGAATTATCTAACATTTGTGGCTAGGTATGATCGCGGTAAAATAAAGAGTCTTCATAGAATGTTATCGGAAGCCATGAACATTGATTATGATATACTTCTAGAAGAACCATCAAAGATCTCTAAGGATGGTAAACGAGGTTCTGAGATATTTAAGGAAATAGAGAATACTGTTAGAGAAATCATAGAAAGTTGCTTAATTGATGGAGAAAATCTTCAAACATTACTCGCTAAGAAAAAGCTTAAAGTTGATGTCAACGAAATAGAGAAAACGCTCTCTTTTCTCCAAGAAATAAAAATGAACATTGAGAATTCAGACGAATTGACGAGTTTATTGAGAGCTCTTGAGGGAGAATATATAATGCCAGGGCCGGGAGGCGATCCTATACGGAATCCTATGATTTATCCTACAGGACGTAACACATTTCAGTTAGATCCAACAAATATTCCTACGTCTATCGCTATGGAAAGAGGAACAAAAATTGCTGAAGAGTATATTAAGCAGTATGTTGAGAAATACGGTAAATATCCTAGAGTCGTTAGTGTTGTTCTATGGGGCTTCGAAACCATGAAAACAGGTGGAGAAACATTAGCGGTCATATTTCGATTACTTGGAGTAAGACCCAAGTGGAAGTCGATTTATATTCGCGAATTAGAGGTGATTCCTCTATCGGAATTAGGGAGACCAAGGATAGATGTCGTAGTGACAATATGTGGAATTTTCAGAGACACCTTTTATAATTTAGTTGAACTTCTGGATAGAGCGTTTAAAATTGTAGCGGATCTAGATGAGCCGCTTGAAATGAATTATATTAAGGCCAATTATTTGGAGGAAAGTAAGAAAAATCAAGGAAGAGTATACAGAATCTTTGGTCCACCAGAAGGCGAATATGCAACGACGCTAACGAAATTAATTGAAACGGGCTCATGGGGTACGGAAATGGATATCGTTAATGCTTATCTAGATAGCATGAAGTATGCTTATGGCGAGAATTACAGGAGTGTTGATGTAAGAGAACACTTTGAAGAAATAATGAAGAAAATTGATATAGTAACCCAAGTTAGAGATACCGTAGAGTACGAAATTACAGATTTGGACCATTACTACGAATTCCTTGGAGGATTAGCGAAAACTGTTGAGAAAAAGAAAGGCCAAAAACCATTAATATTGGTCGCAGATACAACAAAAGAACGCGTACGAGTTGAAGGCATAAATGAAGCAATAAAACGCGGGGTGGTTACTAGACTGATAAATCCGAAATGGTTAAATGAAATGCTTAAACACGGACATAATGGAGCTCAGAAAATTGCTGATCGCGTCGAATATCTACTGGGATTAGCCGCTACTACGGGATCTGTAGATAATTGGATCTGGGATCAGGTAGCTCAGACATTGGTGTTTAATGAAGAGATATCAAGCAAAATAAGAGAAGAAAACCCATGGGCATTACAGAAGATTTCGAGGGTTTTGATAGAGGCAAATGCCAGAGGTTACTGGAAGGCATCAGATGAGATAATTAAAGAACTTAAAAATGTTTACGAGAGCGTTCAGATATGATTATATGCTCTTCTGCAGTTACTTTAAATCTATGAGAGTGATAAGCATAAGGAAATCAGATAATCATTTAAGAAATCGTCTGATATTGATTTTTCTTTAAGGAATCCTCATGCGCTCTATATATGAATGGAATTGTGCGGAGATGAAATGAAAAAGCCTAATGATTTCTCCATAAGCAATCTAATCATCCGATTTGCCAAACCAGAGGATAAGGAATTTGTACTAGCATTTACAGAGAAAACTTGGGAATGGGGTGATTACATAAAGCATGTTTGGGATGAGTGGTTACATGATGAGTCGGGAAAACTATTTGTAGCGGAGTATGAAGGAAAGCCTATTGGCATTATGCATGCTGCTTTTTTACCAGATAAGAGTGTCTGGCTTGAAGGATTAAGAATTCATCCCGACTATCGTAGAAAGGGAGTAGCTTATAATCTAAATAAGTTCGTTATTGATTATCTTAAGGAAGCGGGATATAAGACTTTCCGTGTAGCTATAATGAGTTGGAATATTCCTTCCATCAAACTAGCGAGGAAATTGAGTTTCTACGAAGTTTCCCGTTGGGTCTCATTAGAGACTTCCCTAAGTAAGCTCGTTAATAATGAGACTCCACAATTGTGTCGTAAAGAAGTCCACCTCGATATGGATACTCTTTGGGACATGGTCTACAATTCAAGCATTTATGACGCGAGCAGGGGTTTATTGCTGTATGATTGGAAATGGTTAAATTTCACCAAAAATGCATTAAAAGAGCTCTCTAATAAATATTCAACGCAAATTTTAATTCGTAATGATGATTTGCTGGCCATTTTCAGACCGACGCCGGGAAAATACCAGCTCATCTCTTTCGTTAATGCAAAAACAATGAGAGATTTACGAAGTATAGCTACATTTTTTAGCAAATTTGAGAAAAGACCTTTGAGCACAACTATAGAATTTGCATTTCCGAAAAATTATCCTCACCTAGAGAAACTTGTAGACAAAGAGCTTTTCGAGGTAGAAGAAATAGTTATAATGGAATTTAAATATCTTTAAACCCCTTTTTAACTTACATCTGCTTAGTCGTTTTTACTGCTCTTAACTTATGAGTATTTATATGATATTTATTAAAAGATTTCAATAAAAAATGATAATCAAATTGCTGAATCTTAACGTCATATTATGGGTAGATAACAGTGAGTGCATCACTAACTTTAGGAAATCTGAAGTTACTGTTTTTCACTCCAATGAAACCGAAAGAGATCTCTCATGGGTTATCCACAAGCGACTTGACCATGGGAGTAGTTCTAGAATCAAGGAAATCTTTCATTGATAAGCAGCAATTAATCAGGTATCCAAAGGGCTCCTTAATCGCGATATTTCTTTACATAAATGAATTGCCTTCCCATGATAAAGAGATGTTAAGAGATGCCGTCGAGCTGTCTTTCTTGATTGGATTAAAACATTATATTAAGCAGGGGAAATTTAGGGTTTTAGGGGAAAAGCCGGAGGAGTTCTTAATAAAGATAGAAGAAAAAATTAAAGGACATATTAGTGTTAGTCTTCTAACGCTTTCGACATTAGAGCTCTCTTTTACAATAGCTAATATGGCGAAGAGTAAATTAGAATATAGTCTTATATCAAAAGCTAATTTACTCCGGATCGAGAAAAAACGTAAAATAATCAATGCTA
>JAHKLF010000040.1 GCA_029856615.1 Candidatus Njordarchaeota archaeon | reverse complement strand
TGGGGAATATACTAATCTATCCTCTAATGGAATAGATTCGTCCTTGGATATAATAGCTCCCTCAGGTAACTTACTGGTAATGTCCTTAGGATGTATTCTTAATTTCACAGCGATGTCTTTAACTTTATAGTAGCTATCCCCTAGGAATTTCTCGAGTAGAGATGGAATCCCATACCATACTTCTTGTGAGTAGTACCAGCCACTTTCCTCAGATTTAATAGCTTTGAGTTCTCTAAGGAGATCAGCTAGTATCCTATCAGAAACCCCCAACTTTTCAGAAATCTGCTTAAGATCGATCCCTCCCTTAGATAGGAGTCCCGATAAAACTTTTCTTAGGAAACCTAGGGAGTATAACCGCTTTTTATCAGATGATATTACCCCAATAGGAGGACTCAAAACATACTTCATTGGTACTTTAGCTGCCTTCGCAACATCCTCAACTCTAAACATTTTATCATCTAAATTCTTCTCTAGCCAGCTTCTTAAGCGTCCTCTAAACCTAAAAGCCCTAATGAAAGCTACTGATTTAAATAAGCCCAACGGTATTAAAATCGCTATTCCATAATCTACAAACGGGAGTGTTGGGAATAAGTCGATACTATCGATTAAGAAATCCCCATCAGTATCTTGCGCTAGCGGATTGAGACCACGTGAGACTTCAACCCCATCTGGCAAGCCATCTCCATCAGTATCTGGGTTTAATGGATCACATTTGTGAACGAGTTCATCATAATCATTTAATCCATCGTCATCAGTATCCGGATCTCGTGGATCAGTACCATAGTAATATTCATCGATGTTTGCTAATTGATCTCCATCCAAATCTTCCCGAGCATCATTTCTAGTCGGATCAAGTCCATTAAGAACTTCCCATCCATCTGGCATCCGATCATGGTCAGTATCATTGCTCCAGGGGTTCGTGTTATACCGGAATTCATCTCGATTTGTTAATCCATCATTATCGGGATCTTCTAGAGCGTCTGATGGATCCTTTGGATTTAAATCATAATTAACTTCCCATCCATCTGTGATACCATCGTCATCTGTATCTGGGTCGTTCGGATCAGTACCAATTATCCCTTCACCATAGTCGCTGAGTCCATCGTTATCGGAATCTAAAGTTACTATGAAACTATGCGGATTTGATAATCTTTTATTGCCAGCCTTATCATAAGCCTTAATAAATAACGTAACATTAGTGCCGTTTTGCATACATGGTAAGGTATATTCATAGTAACCAGTTGAGGAATTATAAATCATTTCAAATTCGTACTTTGAGCCATTATTAACCACAAGGAAAACTGATGCTACGCCATACTGATCAGAAACTTCAGCTCTTACTAAAATCCTATCTGTAGTCGACGGATATCGTGGTATAATGTAATACGTAATATCTGGAGGCGTCCGATCAAATATTATTCGTGTAATAGATAGTGTATAGACGTTCCTAGCCCAATCATAAATTTCAATTGTAACGTTATGTTCTCCCTCTGAAGACACAGTCAAATTATATTCATATGAGCGAGTTTCTCCAACATACTCATGGTCTAAATAGATTATAGATTTATAGTAACCCGTTAAAGCATCAGAAGCAGTCCATTTTAATTTTAGCCACGATGAATTAGTTATATAATTATCACTCGGGAATAATATTTGCCCGGTGGGCGGAGTAGCATCATATATGATGATAATTGTGTCAGTAGCTATATTCCCTGCTATGTCCACGGCTAGTATGGTTAGATTGAAGATACCTTCCGAATGCACTGTTAGGTTGTAACTTCTCTGATCTCTGCTTATTATTTTTGGTGAAATTACGTATGCTTCTAGGTAATCTACTCTTATTTCATAGTAATTATAATCAGGATTCTCTATTTCTAAGATAGCTACGTCACCAGTTATCCATGGCGAGAAAATACTACTATTAGACATATATCCTCTATATGTTTCTACGATGTCGCCATGCTTATCCTTAATACGCAATTTTATATTGTAATCGAGATATATCAACTGAAAATGAATTCTAAATTTTATGGCATTCTCTACTTTTAAATCAAATGTGCAGTTAGACTCATATCCAATCATCGTAACATTACATGTAATCTCGGAAAATTCTTGTGTAATATTCCCAGTTATTACGAAATAATCCAAACCAGTCCAATAATCATTGGCATTCCAACGAATTTCTATTTGTGAATTACTACTGTTATATCGATTAACTGGAGAAATGATATTTATAGTTGGAGGCGTAACGTCAGCTTTAATAACAACAGACCTGCTAGCTGAATTATTGGCTAAATCCAATGCTACTATAGTTAAATTCCAATACCCATTATCAGGAATTGAGAGTGATGGAAGTTCGGATGGGTATTGGTACCAACAGCCATCAATGATGACTTCCCAGTACCAATTGTATTCGTTTATAATCTTGAAGATTACTCTATCACTAAAAATCCATCCAGTTTTATAATTATAGGTCTCTATCCATCCACTTATATTTTCAACTAAGTGACCCTGCGAATCGTATATGTATAACATTATACCAGTATCTAAATATATTCTATAAAAATAGATGCGTATCGCCGTAGCTCCTGGTATATACAATTCCCATTGGGTTTCATTACTACCACTATGATAATCATTGGGCTGAAAATCTTCAAACTTCTCAGAGAATTTTGTATATAGAACACCATTATATTCCGTAATATTATCTCCAGCAACATATACTTTAGTTAAAGAGTCATTTAAAAACACTTCTATTTTTCCCAAACCTGCAACATTATCGCTAAATGTCAGATTCAATGGAACTTCAGCGGGCACTACTTCATATTGCTGTGGCGATGCTATATCTACGATTGGTGCTGTTTTATCATAAATTACCCATACTTGCAACCATATATCAAAAAACGCTGTAACTATACGGATAGAAACATTATACGCGGCTTCATTTGCTAAATTTAAAGTAATACCTCTGATAGTGGCATTCAATATTTGCTGGAGAGATCCATTAATGTATACTTCATGATAAAAAATTTTGTCATTAGTATCTATCTCATAATCAATCGCAACTTTGCCGGTTTTCGTTGATATTGCGCCCGCTGATACATTCATTATGGTCGCATTAATGTACTTAAAGAAGATCACCCTAGGCATCACGCTACCGCCGCATACTAAGACATTGGAATACAAGCCGATGTCTGACTCCCCATTTGTATATTCGTAATCATAATAGAGCCCAGTACCTTTTCCATTAAGAATCCATATACTGGTTTGTTCATAGGCTATAATTATTTCGGGTATATCGTCCCAATTTATATCCTCAATACTCACATGGTGGTGATTATATCCCATAGATTCTTGCCATTTAATCGTACCAGTGTCCTCAAATACGTATGTTTCTCCATCTGAGGTAGCTATAATGATCTCTAATGGATCATCATCATCAAGATTTGCGATCTCGACGTCACGTATTTCTCCTCCCGTCGTGTATGACCATTTTAATCTCCCATCACTTGAAATTACATACACCTTACCATCTGACGATCCAACTATAATTTCGTAATTACCATCAAGATCGACATCATAGGCTTCAAGATCATATACAGAATTTCCTGTTGAAAATGACCATATTTCTGTACCCTCCATCTCTAGAGCGTAAACATTCCCACTACTACAACCAATAATAATCTCCATTCGAGAATCATCATCCAGATCTACTAAATCTATTACCTCTGCATCGTCCGAATTAGTAATATTTATGTTCTTTTCAATTTTTCCCGTATAATTGATGACTCTTACGTAATCGTATCCCGCTATGAATATTTCTTTAAAACCATCTCCATCATAATCATAGAAATCTAGAGCCTTAGATTCATACCAATAACCGCTTATTGCCGAATATGATCCGCTAAATAGTAGATCACCATTGATACTTAAGGCATACACCATATCCCCGTTTAATCCTATAATCTCTTTATATCCATCATTATTTATATCCTCAGCCATCAATTTAACAATATAAACGGGGTATCTCCATAGTAAACCCAAGTCATCATCATAGAATGCTAAATAACTCGGATTTACATGCGTGATTACTAACTCTGGCTTTCCATCATTGTCTAAATCGTCGGCTAGCATTCCTCCATAAGAATATGCATCTCCCGAATATTCGTACTCCCAAATTTCCCCGCCTGTATCCTCCAATAAATATGCAAGATTATTTGAACTGCCCACGAATACTTCATTACCTGTATCACTATCTATATTACCTATCGCTGCAGATAAAAGGGTGCCCGCTAGATTCTGATTAAAGTAGAGAGAACCATCATCATTAATGACATAAAGATTTGTTCCCACAAGGGATACTATTTCCAGATTAGCATCCCCTTCAACTTGGTTTATTAATAATTTCTGCGTGCTATTACCTACGTTAAAAGTCCAAATAGAGCTTCCATATCCTTCAAATAAAACTAGAATTGAAGCATTAGAAATCACGAATTCTGCCACACCATCATTATCCACATCTCCTACCGCAACTTTAGTGTTTATGGAATCCATTGACCACTCAATTTGACCTGTATAATTTAGTGATATCACCTTGCTTTTTGTTCCTATTAGAATTTCCGCCTCGTTATCACTGTTTATATCCCCTACATCTACATCCATTATCTCTAGGTCATCATACCTGCTTAATATAATACCATCCAGAGATAATAAGAATAGACCTTCATCGGTGACTACTATTATTTTTAATCCAATAGGCGAAAGATCCGCTACCTTTATTATATGTACTGATGAACCTAAATTTGATAACTCAGAGAATGTTCCGTCGGGTTCTACCTTGTATACGATTCCGTGTGTATCTCCAGCTATAATTTCATATAAATTATCACCGTCAATATCTTCTATACTCATTGCGCGAAATTCTCGGTATATTTCCCATTGTATATTGCCTGATGCATCCATAATGCCTAATACGTGTTCTCCGAGGTATACTATCTCAAGGGAATCATCATTATTTATATCTCTTACCTCTATTGCGATGAGATTGCATCCTACTGATTTCTCCCACATAAAAATGACACTACCGCTTGTCACACTGTATTTATCCACCCTTATCCAGTAACCATGGGCACCTATTAACTCTTGATACCCATCGCCATCTAAATCCGCTATAGCGGTATCTTTAACTGGTCCCAAACTTAATTTTAGCTTCACGAATTTGCTTTCATGGTAACTTGATCGTGATACCCATTTTGTTGGGTAGTAGATTTCATCATCAGTTTGTGTGACTTCGAATGAGGTATCATGATTATCCGCATCTGGCAGTGTCTTATTCATATTTCTTCGGATCCGGGTATCGGATCTTGTTAATGCATCCCTTTTCTGAAATATCCGTTGATTAGGTTTTATATCAGTAACCTTTGAATTATTGTCTTTTTCAGCGGGCATATGAGATATGAATGAACTTGACAATATGGGAAGCATTAACATTAATATAATAAGGTATGATTTGGCGAGCCTCATTTGGGCTCACCCGCTCCTTATTATTAGATTTCTTAATCTTTCAGCTGATTTATCATCGGGTGCTTCCCTCATGTATCTCTCAATCCATTTCAGTGCTTCGTCTTTCTTCCCTAATCTAAATAGTGTTAATGCCAGGTTAAACATTGCGTCTGGCCCTGCTCCGTTTTCGAGGGCTTCTCTGAATAATTTTTCTGCAGTATCTAATTCACCTTTTTTGTAATGAATGTAAGCCGCATTATATAACGCAATTGGGGTTCTAGCTCTCATGAATAATCTTAAGGCTTCTTCTTCTCTTCCTTCATTGAAGAGAATTACCCCGAGATTATTAAGTGCCTTGCGGTTCGATGGATCGATTTCAAGAATCTTGTTTAACAATTCCTTGGCCTTATCAATGTTACCAAGACCTATTTCTCTCTTTGCTTCACTTAACATCACATCTATACTTTCAAGTCCTTTTTCAGTCAATTTTCTTATTCCCTCTAATGCATAATTTGCCATTTCTCCGAGAACTCGCCTCCATTCTTTTGCAATCTTTTCTAAGGACTCTAGGTCAGATAATGGGAAAGTTTCCCAGTTTGTGAGAATCGAGTTTGCTAGGCTGAGTACCTTTCTTGCATCGGTTTCCTCTAGAAGACCCCGAGCTAATAGATATTTCGCATCTGCAATGACTCTTTCCCATGATATTCGTGCGCTGTCCACTAATAACTCTTCTTTTTCTCGATCGCTCACTTTAGCATCTACGACGTGTACTAATCCTGCGATCGCTTCGCTTCTACCCTTTAAGACATCAATCCAGCTGTCATGCGGAAATCTTAACGTCATCTCTTCGGGATTGTAATCTAGGATATCATGAATTGATGTGAATGCGTCCCAATCCCTCTCCTCCCCCATCTTATCCGATGAAAGCTCATATAATGTTGAGAAATGAGCATCATGAATAGCTCCAGTTCTTGTTAGTGTCATGGATTTAAGGGCCAGTAGTATTCCATATTTGCCTTTAGCTTTTCTCAAAACATTAGCTAGAATTTCTCCTACATATTCTCTAGTACCTTCCGGTATAGCTTTTGCTATTGCTACTGTCAATTTAGCGTGTCTTTCCTCAAGTTTCTTAGCTTTTAATTCCTTATATAAATGATATAAATAAATAGGAGCTCCTCGAGCTTTCTCAACAGCTAATTTGATTGCTTCCTCCTCGTAGTCAATTCCTGCGTTCTCAAGATACTTTATAAGCATTGTCTTTAGGAAATCTCCTGATGCCTCTGTTAATCGGACAACTACGAATTCCCCTCGGAGTTTTGGATATCTTCTTAGCATTTCATTAAATTCGTGTTCTCTTGCCGTTGCGATGATATTTTTTACTCCTACGAGGGTTTTTAAAGCGGCGTCCCCGATTCTTGGTAGATCATCATAAAAGAGGATTACTCCATATTCTTCATGTAATCTCCTGATTGGGACATTTGGTAAAAGAATCCCAGTGTTGAACATCTTTGATAAGTCTTTCCAAACCTTAAACATGAGCGCGGTTTTTCCTACACCAGGCCTTCCAACTATTATTATTTTTTCACCAATATTATTCAGAATTTTGTTATAGGCTTCTCTTAATCTATCATCCATGATGAATAATGATTCAAAATCCTTCTCGTTGGTCCATTCTCTTGGTAATCTGAATTCTGCAATGACTTCATCAATAGATTTGGGTACCCTATAGTAGGTCACAAACCCCTCTAATTCATCAAGATATCCCGAAACCCTATCTAAGTAAGTCTTTATTTCTTCTTCGGAAATTAATTTGAGCATGTTTAATGTGTGTAGCGCATTCCGCATAATATTTAAGAAGCCAGTATTAGTGCTCATTACTGTTAGTAATTCATAGAAAATTGGGCTCTCAACTATTAATTTGAAAAATTCTTCTAACAATTCTCTAAACTCTTCATTCTCGGTATTTTTGAGAATTTGAAGCGATCTATCTCTTATATTTCCCTCAAGCTTTGTTTTCTCTAGGATTTTGTTTAATATCTCATGCTTCACTAATTCCTCTGGCAACTTAATTTCTCCCGTGGATACCCCTGCTATTATTGCAGCTGCGACAGCCAAATCGCTTCGAGTATTCCTAGAGATAGGTTTAATAACATATTCAAAGAGTTCCTTCCAATTCATCTCTAATCACTGCTATGTTTACTATCATGTAAAGATGAAATTTTTAATTTTAAGGCAAGATCTACTATTATACATTATAAGAATATTAAAAAATTTTCCATGGTATCTCGTTTTAGAGCATTCACATCTAATTAGAAGGAAAAAGAGTGGTGCAATTGTAATGCAGAAAAATATCATTGAAAATGCACTAAAAATTTTAACTAAAGAGTTCAGGGCTGATTTAGTGCTCGGTGCATTAATTAAATTACAAAGGGAAAAAGGCGAATCCTTAGGGAAAATATCTGAAGTTGTGTCGGAGGCTAAGAAATATTTGATGGAAGCTCTTCACAATAAGAGCATATATAGTGAGATAGAGAAATATTCCATCGAGCAGATATGTAATTTTGAAGCTCTAATGAACATAGTTGAGGATAAATTTATTCTTGATTTAATAATACGTCAAGCTATTTTTGCTAATCGAACAGCTAAGACCGTAGTAAGTAAGATTGGGGAAATTGAATCGAAAGTAGTAAAAATCAGAAAGCTTGTTGAATATTTCTTTATTCCCCGGTCGCTGACAGAAATTGTTGACACGTGGAAGATTCCTAGAGAGTGGTCCGATGAAACATTATTTCGGAAATTATTCATAGAGGATGATAGAATAAGTAGCATTTTAGAGAAGGCCACTAAACTTATTCTTAGTGGATCTAATGTCGTGATATTAGGTGAACCAGGAGTTGGAAAAACCTCATTACTATATCGTATATTAATTGAGATATCACGGATTAAAAACGTCGGTCTAATAATCCCTGGCAATATTATTCGCAATATTCACGAAGAATTAGGAATCGTACTTTTTATCGATGATCTTCCCCAGCAAGAACTAGACCCGCAGAGTTTGATTAAAACTGGAAACTTAATTGCCACAGCTCGAATCCACGACTGGCGTAACCTAATAAGAGATTATCCAGAAATTAGATCTAAGTTCGTTGAATTGGAGTTGGAGAAGGCGTCTGATAGATTCCTTAGAGAATTATTGCTAAGATTCCTAAGGCAATATAAAATTGATTATGATGAAAATGTATTATCTGTTGTGGTAAGAAAAGCATTAGGCGCGCCAATGTATATATACCAGCTAGTTAGAGACCTTTTAGTAAAGAAACAAAGAGAGGGATATGCCAGGCTGGATATAGCAGTGGCAGAAACTATTCCAGAGGGCATGTATGAGTATATAGGTGAACTTTTATCTAATACTATAGCTAGTAAAAATGGCGGAAGATCGATGATAGCTACCCTCAAATCAATCACATTACTAAAAAGTAAGAGTATAAACTCGCTTCATTTAGCAATGCTTTACGAAGAGGTATGTTCAATCCTAGGAGAAAAACCGAATTGGGATCTATACGATGATATTCATCAATTAATGGTGTACGATACTGCGACAATGATTCTAAAAATACCTCATGATACATGGATTGACGTACTACACGGAGCATCACGTATTTTAAAACCCATAATTAGTTTAGTTGATAGTAAAATCCCAGATAAAAGGAAAGTAGAAATCTTAAGGAAAACAGGCGTAAAAAGCTGGATGAAAATTTATGAGGATATAGAATATTTAGCGAAAAGAGAATTAATAACTGAGAAAGACTTAGTAAAAGCCATTAATTTTGCAAATACATTGAAAAAGGAATTCCCAGACATAAACCTATTTGGTCTAGAAGAAATAAAGCAACTCTTACGTCACAGAGATAATTGGTGAACTTCGCCAATATATTTCGATTCGCTAGTGAGCACTTCTCTTGAATCTATAAAGTTGCTTTTCTCAACAGAATTTTATGATTATTTAAATAAGTTATCATCGATAAATATAATACAAAATTGTGTGTTCAATATGACTTCTGAGTGGCGGGCGTTATGTCTCTAGAAAAGCTAAAAAGAAACATATTGCAACTCATAAGAACAGACGAAGAATTCAGATTGGCTCTAATAGGTGCTCTAGCAACAGGACTTACAACTAGAGAAGAAACAAACAGAATCCTTAACGAAATCAAAAAGTTACGAGAAGACTTCAATAGGCGCATGGAGTC
>JAHKLF010000004.1 GCA_029856615.1 Candidatus Njordarchaeota archaeon | reverse complement strand
GTGACGGAATAGGGGCGGTGAGATCATTATGAGCTCGATTGAAAAAATATTAAGCATAGAAGAAAGATTAGCTCTCGACGTCTTCAACGTGGACAAAGAACCCCATATAATTGTAGATACATCCAAGTGTAAAAAATGCGATCTAAAACCCTGCCTATATGTGTGTCCCGCAAATCTTTATACGTTAGATGAGAATGGAGAACTCCAATTCAACTATGAAGGCTGTTTAGAATGTGGTTCATGTAGAATTGTTTGTCCTCATAATGCTATACAATGGAATCACCCGCGTGGAGGCTTCGGTATACAATTTAGGTTTGGTTAAATTTCGCCAAAAAATTATTAAACATGGTATTGGAAAGAATTAATGACTACTGAAGACAAAGAAACCTCACTACCATCTCATTTATTAACATCTAAAAATTCTTGATTCTTCGGTATTTTATTCGGTTAAATATTTCACTTCACTTTTTTAACAAACCTGATAGCGTAATGTATTATAAAAAACTCTTATATGGGTATGAGTACGAAGCTCAGAAATAATCAGTAATTTCGAGCTTTTTAAGGTTCTCAGCCCCCATATCTACCAATTTTAGCATGATGAGAAAACTTATCACGAATACTATAATGGCGCTCAGGATTATTACAGTTGGTAGGAATATCATTAAAATCATTGTTAATGGAATAATAAAGCTTATTATGAATATTGTAACAAATACAACAAGAGAGCCCTCGAGGGTCAACGCTTTTCTAGGATTTGGCGCTTTAAAGTTTATCCATTTACCAGCTATTACGGTACCTATTCCCGAAGTAATGTTAATTACTCCCACAAGTATAAAAACTACGATTAAAAGCATAAGAAAATCAGATCCTATAATAATACTTAGGAAGCAACTAATTGATATGCCATAAATTAAGGAAAAAATATAAGGAACAATGAATTTTGCTAGCAAAAAATCTCTGATCATTATTGGAGAAGCAAAGTAAATTGCAAGTCTCTCCTTCTCGGTTGCTACAGAAACTGGAATATAAGTCATTGGGGTTATCGAAGCTAATATTAATATGGGTAAAAGAATCATGTACATCATTCTTCCCATTTGATAACTTGGTTCCTGTGAAGAAAATGCTATGGCTGCAATGATGACAATTCCAATTATTATTGGAGTAAGAAGCGATACTAAGAGATTCGGATCCCTCTTTATTATTTTTATTTCCTTTCTAATTAAGCCTCGGAGTGGCTGCTCAAACAGAAAATCTATAATACCCCTCCTTATGGTGAATTCTATTCTCTCTACTGGCGGTCTTAGCTTGCCTTCTAAATATTTGTTTACAATCATCTTTAATGGAATATAAGTTATAATGACTAAGAACCCGCATGCAAGGAAAAACTCTATTACGTATAACCAACTTCTGTTTAATTCATAGTAAAGAGGGGATGCAATCCATTTAAATGGCGAAACATCGCTTGCTAAGACTCTAAGCACTATAGTTATAGTGCTTGAACTCATATCATTATTTGCTAAAGCCCCAAAATACATGAAATAAAATAAGGCTAAGAAAACCATTGAAGCGATCGCTAATTTCATCCTTCTTTTCACACCGAATCTTATATATGCGATACCTAAAATTGCTCCGATCAATGAAAAAGCAAATATCATAAATATAAGAAGAAGAGAAAAAATCCCAACTGTGATGATGCTAAATCCAGCTGCGATCAAAATCCAAATCAATATTGGTAAAAGAATTTCGATAATTATCGATGATACAATTAGCGATTGAATAATAAGGTACACAAAGAAGATACTCATCGGATTCGTCGGAGCCAATAATAATGCTTCTAATTGCCTACGCAACCCTCTTCTAACAGTTGTGACTAGTGATGCGCCTCCCGACACTGAAAAAAAGGCAATAAAAAGTCCAATTGTTGAAAGAGAATCCGCAATGATACTTCTATACCCATAAATAAGATTCCTCACACTAACTGGAGGAATGACAAAGAAAAGGATCACTAGGAATAATAATTCTAATAATACACCTATGATTAATCCGATTATTCTGGATTTCTTTTGATTTAGATAATTAATAAAACACTTTAGCTCATACTTTAAAATAATTCGAATAATCACTTAGTATACCTCCTTAGATAATTGATTATTTGTTCTACTTCGGGCCCTCCCGTTAGCTCAAAGAATATATCCTCTAAACGCTTAGACTCACTTACTTCCTTGCGAAACTCCTTGGGATTCCCTGTCCAAATAATTTCTCCAGCATGTAAAATGACTACACGGTCTGACAATTCTTCTGCGATCTCGAGGATATGCGTACTGATTAAGATAGCTACATTGTGCTCTTTTAATCCACGCAATAAAATTGCAAGAGAAGCTAAAGCCTTTGGATCCAAGTTGGCTGTGATCTCATCTATAATTAAGACTTTTGGATCATGGATTAGAGCGGCCATTAACGCTATTTTTCTACGCATTCCAGCAGAATAAGACGAGATTAAATCATTTAATTCTAATTGCATATCCAGTATACGCGCAAGCTCGTCAATTTCGTTCATCTTATCCGCAATATCATAACCCCATAACTCTAATATTAATTGTAAATACTCAATACCCGCAAGATTCTCATATAGTGGAGGCTCATCGGGGACATAACCGATATATTTCTTAGCCTCTTCAGGATTATGAGTAATGCTATGCCCCATAATAATTACATCCCCTTTGCTGGGTTTCAGCAGCCCTACCGCTATTCTTAGCGCTGTGGTTTTCCCGCTACCATTTGGTCCTAATAATCCGACAATTTCCCCCGGGTTTACCCTCATACTAAAATTTTGTAATGCAATCTTGCTATCATATATCTTTGTGACATCATTAAAGATGATAGCCAATTCTGCCCCCTTTTTCTCATAGATGAAGCTTTCAGTTATTATTAGAATACCCATCTTTTTAAAGATGCTGTTTTCACGTGCTTTATCTTACAAGAATAATTCTTAGAGCCATTGGCCTTTGGCCTCATGATCCATTACTTCTTATACCATATTGTTATATTTGCATTACTACTCGTGTTATAATGTAAAATGACTCAAAATTATACTACGTAATTTTTCATATAATGTATCATCGAAGATATTACGTGATCCACTTAGTCTTTTTTGGAGGTGTTAATGCATTGGGAACTAACGTGATATTAGCTAGTGAAGCAATCAAACGCGCTCCTAAATTATTTGGCGTAAAGACCGGTGTTCCAGGTTTAGACGAGCTCTTTTGGATAACCGAAATAAATGAATCTACTGGGGAAATTATTAAGAAACCCTTAGGCGGATATCCCTTCGGTAGTGTTATGAATATTACGGGGCTTCCAGATACTGGAAAAAGCCTGATGGCAGAACAGTTTGCTGTGACACAAGCTGCTGAAGGATGGCCCGTTATATTCGTAACTGTTGAGAGCCCAGCTGAATATATCGCTCGTGGTCTGGAACTGAGAGCTAAGGGATTGGGGATCGACTGGCTAGAAATCGAGGATCGTATTGCGATTATTGATGTAGCTAGTAATGATACATTGCGAGAAAATGTAAAAGAACTATCAAGAACTATCTCGGATGCGATGAAAATATTTAAACCAAAACCTGCCAAGAATGTTGTTATTGATTCTATTACCGGTTTATTTGAACACATGGAAGTAATGGCTCGTAAAATTGTTAGGGTTCTATTTAACACCATGAAAAATCTACGAGTAACCGCATTATTTATCTCTCAGAAGAGATCGTCACACGAAGAAGAAAGTGCTGAAGCAGCTGGCGGGCTCGCTGTGTCTCATATCGTAGATGGAACAATTGTCTTATCTAAGAAGCTTATTACGCACAAATGGGAAACAGAGACATTTAGATTGCCTCTCGGAAACGTATTACGTACATTAAGAATCGATGGATGTCGGTTATCCGGTCATGATTCTAACACTCATGTCATGCGGATTACAGAAACTGGTATCGTAGAAGTAGGCCCCACATTGGCAGAATACATAAGCAAAGGATGGAAGTAATATCAGAAACTCCATTCTATCTATTTCTATTTCTCTATCATAGCAAAATATGATTATTAGCTCTCTTCTTAAGTTTAGTTAAAGATGTTTTTGTGGTCGCACAGTAAATATTTTATAATCATGTTCACGTAAAATATGTTGTATCCATCGTCTTCGAATGAACTAAATGGGTAGCGCATGAATACAACAGACGACGAACCTCCACGTTGGCGTGAAGCTGTTATCATAGGGGAGGACAATGATCGATATTCGCGAGTATATAAGAGATGTATTAAGCGTAACTCTAGCATTATCCACTTCATTGATAGACATTGTAGCCGGATTCACTGCAGTGTTGATGTTACCCTATCTTCGGGGAGCCAAATGGGTTTTAATGATTTTCCCTATTCTTCTTACTGTGCGAGGTGCTATAAATGGAACTTTTTCTGGAACACTGACTACATCTCTGCATTTAGGGATAATTAAACCCGATTTCTGGAATAATACTGATGAATACTACACCCTCCTTTCTGCAATCATATCTTTGAGTATTATTAATGGTATTATGGCCTCTATCATTGTGGGTTTATATTTATATGAACTATTATTATGCATCGCGGCTCTTTTTTTCATAATCTTTACTTTTGCCTTAACTACTGTGTTCTCAATCTTGTTAACGAGCCTTATTGGTTTTAAGACTTTTCAGTACGGATTAGATCCAGATCTTATAGTGTATCCAACAATGTCATCAGTTAATGACGTTTTCGCCTCAATAGTGCTTTTAATATCAACAATCATCTTAGAACCGTGGAACCCTCACGCAACGATCTTTAGGGGTTCTATATTCTGCTTAGTTATATTTATTTTAACAACAGCAATACTTATAAGACATGGCAAAAAACCTTTCTTCAAAAAAACATTCAAGGAATCCTACGTTGGGGTATTATATTCTCTTTTATTCTCAAGCGCCTCAGGCTTAATTTTAGCTTGTTTATATGATAGAATACTAATGTATCCCGGAATATTGATGGCAATTCCTGCAGTAATGACAGCGATAGGAGATATAGGATCGATAATTGCGTCTACTACGACTACAAAATTACATTTAGGTGAATTCAAAGAATCCGTTTTATGTAGCATAATTGAAACTTTTCCACATAGTTTTTCTCTAGTCATAGCTCCTTATATCTTATTTTGTGGCATATATGCTTCCTTAGGCGTCGCCATTACTTCATCCTCCTTTTACGATATTTTTTATCTATTCCTCATCTTTCTCATATCTGGCTTATTTGGAATAGCTTTAATGTCATTTTTAGCTCTTTTAATCTCTTTCGGGTCATTTAAGTATGGAATTGACCCCGACAATGTTTCTATACCTATAATAACTGCTACGTCCGATTTCATAGCGATAAGTATGATCTTTGTAGTAACGCTGATAATTTGAATATTAGTATACTTTATTGCATACGATAATTCTGTATACGTGTCCGTTATGTCTGGAGTATTGAGTATTAGAATTAGCAAAGAGTTGAAGAGAGCAATGCAATCGGTTAAAATCGATTGGCGAAGAGAAATTGAGGAATTTATAAGAGCTAGAATACGCTTTAGATACCCAAAGGAGCAGTACCTAAAAACGCAGGATTTTAAAGAAATAAGTTACCAATGTTACCAGTTACGCATGCAGAAGTAATTCGAGAGGATAGAAATGAGAAATAATAGTATCGTAATCGACTTCTCAGTAATTGCTGCTATATTCTTTCCGGAAAAAATTAAAAAATATAAAACTTCTGAAAAGAATTCCAACTACTAATTCATTTACCCGTGAATTTCGGCTTTCTCTTCTCAAGAAAAGCCTTTATTCCCTCTGTTGCGTCTTCCGTACTTCTGGCTAAACCAAAACCTAGGGCTTCTAATGCTTTTCCGATAGCCTCAGCAACATCTTTACCGTAATCAATGATATATTTTGCAATCATTAAGGTTAATGCTGGCTTCTCTGCGATTCTTAATCCCATTTTCCTCGCTTCTAATTCAAGTTCCGATGTTAATACAACTTTATTTGCTAACCCTAATCTCTCCGCTTCATCTGCCGGAATCATATCCCCCAAGAAAATTAATTCTTTAGCTTTTCCTACTCCAATTAATCTCGCTAACTTTTGAGTCCCAGCTGCACCTGGTATTATCCCTAGGTTGATTTCTGGTTGACCTACTAATGCGCTTTCAGCAAATATTCTTATATCACACGCCATAGCTAGTTCTAGACCCCCTCCTAGAGCATAACCATGAACTGCCGCTATAACCGGTTTTGATGTCTTCTCTATTGCCTCAAAAACTTCCTGAATCCTCCTAGAAAACTTGAATGCATCAACACCCGTCATGTTTTCAAACGCTTTTACATCGGCGCCAGCACAAAAAGCTTTCCCCTCGCCCATTAAGATTATGACTCTTACCCGTTCATCTCGGTCTAATTCTTTGAAAGTAGCTTCTAATTCATCTAACATTTTGTTATTTAATGCGTTTAATTTGTCGGGTCTATTTAGGATTACCCATGCTATTGGGAGTTCATAGCGAACTTTTATTGTGTCTAAAACCTTCTCCTCAATTTTATACTCATAGAATCCTTTACCTGTCTTTCTACCCAAATGTCCCTCTTGAACCATTTTTGCTAAGATCTGCGCTGATTCATAGAGATTAAATCCCCTCTCGCTTTTGAGTTTGTTTAATGAGTTAACAACGAGGTCTAAGCCGAATAAATCAGCCATCTCAAAGATTCCGTTAGGGAAGTTCAGTCCTAGTTTTACAGCTTTATCAATATCCTCTAACGATGCTACATCATCATCGAGTAATTTTGCTGCTTCATTAACTGCTGGCGAGAGAAGCTTAATTATGTCCACCTTACTACCAGCTTTTGCGCTTATACTTGGTTTCATGTATTTCCCTGGCGCAGGATACATATAGTAACCTTTGCCAGATTTAACACCTAGCTCATTAGATTTTGCTTTATCCTCAAATGACTTTGGAATAACGAATTTAACTCCCCGTTCCATCATGGCTTTCATCATGTGATATGTCACATCAATACCTATGAAATCTATTAACTCGAATACTCCCATGGGCATATTCGCTTTAAATCGTGTGGCAGAATCTATCTCCTCGATAGAATACTCTCCACGCTCTATAGCCCATATCGCTTCATGGATAATAGCCCCTAAGATTCTGTTAACAATGAATCCAGGGGAGTCCTTCTTAACTAAGACTGGTTCTTTTCCCAGTTTTTTAGCTAATTCTATTGTTACTTTCACAACTTCATCTGCTGTTTTTTGGCCTTTTATTACTTCAACAAGTTTCATTATTACAGGTGGGTTAAAGAAATGCATTCCAATTACTTTCTCGGGTCTATTTGTCGCTTCAGCTATCTCGGTTATGGGAAGAGAACTGGTATTAGTTGCTATTATTGCATGCAAAGGAGCCAATTTGTCCGCTTCAGAGAATACTTTCTTCTTGAGATCCAGAATCTCCGGCACTACTTCTATTATGAAATCAGCCTCTTTACATGCTTCCTCCATGCTAAGCGTGGGGTGTATTCTAGACAAGATTTGTTCTGGTGTTTCTTTTAGCCTACCTTTTTCATGAAGTTTCTTTAGACTCCATGTAATACGCTTAATCGCATTGTCTAGTATGCCTTGTTCAATATCTCGCATCCATACCTCATAACCACTCATTGCGAATAATTGTGCTATTCCATGACCCATTGTTCCAGCGCCAAGAACACAGATCTTCTTAATTTTTTCAATTGACATAGAAAACCCTCCGTTAATATCGAAAAGAAAGAAATAAACTTACTTTATAAATTTCCCATCAGTAATCTTAAGCTATCTGGAGGCCATCAGAAATGGTATTCACGCCTTTCCATTACCCCTTTGCTTATCTTATTCATAGGCTTTCGAAAAGGAGACTGAGAATGGAGACTCTTATATTAGCTTGTTTTTTACCGGATATAGAAGTCCCCATTTTGTGGGTATTAGGAATAATTCCAAGCAGACTCATCTTACATAGTATTTTAGGATCTATAATTCTCGCTCCTGTGATGATGTATTTATTATATCCTCTTTATAGATATATACTCAAGTCCTTATTCGATATTAATTATACCCGTGAATCAATTCTCCTATTTGTGATTTCATCAATCACAGGTTCTTTAAGCCATGTACTTATTGATACTCTTCATCATCCATATAATCCACTTTTATGGCCTTTTACGCGGAAAAGCATTGATGTATTAGTACTATTTGGTGATTATGAATTAGCGTCTTTGTTAATGCACGCGATATTCATTGGATTGACAGTGCTTCTAATCTATAAGGCGTACAAGCAAGAAGCAAAATTAACAGAGACTATAAGAATATTAATCACTGGAAATTATTAACATTAATTATATATTCCTCAAAGTTTTATTGCCCATAGCTTTTCAAATATTCACATTTTTCAATCAAATAACCAGGTGATTTTATGGATTTCAAATTCTCTGAAGAGGAAGAGCTATTTAGAGAGAGTGTAATAGAGTTCGCAAAGCGCTATATAGAGCCGAAATGGATCGAGCTGGATGAGCAAGGGAGAATACCCATTGAACTAATTCGAAAAATGGGAGAACAAGGGTTATTCTGTATACCATGTTCTGATAAGTATGGAGGGATGGATGGTACATACCTAATGGCTGCAATAGCTGTTGAAGAAATCGCTTATCATGAGCCAGCAGTAGGTCTAGCCGTTTATACTTTATTGAACAATGGATGGCCTTATGCACTCGAGTTATTTGGTACGGAGGAAGCAAAACAGGAAATCTTGCCAAGAGTTGCAAAGGGAGAAGCATTTTATGGAATTGCATCAACAGAGCCTCACGGAGGAAGCGACGTCGGCGGCACTACTATGAGAGCCGAATTCAAAGATGGTAAATGGATTCTAAATGGTGAAAAAATATATATAAGCGGCGTTAGGGAGTTACAAGAATTACCATATGGTGGAGGATTCTTTACGGTAGCTAGAACTGGAGCCATGGAAGAGCGGCATCGCGGATTAACGGCCTTCAATGTTCTTCCAAAATGGGAAGGAAAAATAAAGCCAGGCTTTGAACCTACAATATTCGATGACATTGGAAGACACGCTCTATCTACCGGAGGATTCAAATTAACAGACTTTGAGGTAGAAGAAATACACAGATTAGGAGAAGTAGGTAAAGGATTCTATTTGGTAATGCAAGGATTTAACCTAGCAAGAATTCTCGTAGCTTCTGCATGTGTAGGATCAGCAAGATGGGCTCTTGACCAAGCTGTGAATTACTTCAGAGAAAAGAAATTATTTGGTCGCTATTTAGCTTCATTCCAAGGCATTAATTTCAAGTTCGCTGAACTATATGCAGAATTAGAGATGGTTAGATTAATGATATACAAAGCTGCATGGATGGCGGATAAAATCTACAAAGAGAAAGACCCTGCTTATAAGCCAAAAGATCTAAACATTCCTGTTGCAATTGTAAAAATGAAGGCTCCAGAACTAGCAACAAAGATCTATGAGGAAGTATTAAAGTGGTTTGGTGCTTATGGATATACTAAAGAATGCAATATATATCGAGGATGGCTAGGAACATTCTCTTATACAATAGGCGCTGAAGGTGCTCAGAATATCATGAGATATATCATCGCTAGAGACGTCATTGGTAGCGAATACGTTAGACATCAATAAACATACTCTTTTTAAACCACGCTTTTATTCTCCATATTATTATTTTCTTTCCACTTTGGCTATTTCATCTTTTATATATACATTCATAATAGTTAATTTGCCAGGTGGTCACAAATGAGAACAAAATTAAAGATCGTATTCTTTTTAAAACCAGATGCTGTCATACGCAGATATGTTGGAGCGCGCGTCTTAAAGACGCTACTTGAGGGCATAGAGAGCATAAAACTCCTCACATTTGAGAAAATTCTCGTTGATAAATCATTCCTAGCTGATCTCCATTATAGTGAGCATAAAGGTAAATTCTTTTTTGATTGGTTAGTGGATTATACAGCAGTAGCTCCAATATATTTCATAATGATAGAAGGAAATGAAGAACACGTTGAAAAAATAAGAACTCTCCTAGGCCCAACAATTGTTCAAAAAGCAATTGTCGAAGCCCCCGCAACTATTAGAGCGCGTTATGGGATATATGGTGGCGTTAATGTCGCTCATGCTTCTGATTCAGTAAGTAGTGCTATACGGGAAAGTAATATCTGGGAATCCTATTTGAGAGATAAATTGGGTCTCATGATTGGTGAAACAGAGGAGGTAATACGGAGAATTGAAAATTACATAGATTCGTATATCGATTATCCGATTATAGATAATAGGAGATATATCGAACTCTCTAAGAGACTTAGTAATCACCCAGAAGAAAAAGAGTCTATAAGGCAAAAATTCATTGAATTACTCAGCAAGGAAACCGATCAAGAATTCCTACAAGGTCATCCTAATAAAGTAGAAGAATTTGCGGAAATACTTGTAAGGAATGCTTTGCTAAGAAAATGAACCTTTTTGTGTTTCCATACTCACTCTCTTTTCGATTTTACTCTTACGTATTTAGTTTCGATGTCGAGGTAAACTGGTACAAATCTAAATTTGTCCCAATTTGAACTCAGTTTTCCTTTTATATTAATAGGGTATCCACAGAATTTACATCTATTATTCTCATCCAAATTCCACTCAACAATATTGAATCCAAGCCTCTTTATAACTATTCTTCCACAGGACGGACAATATGTATGCTCGTACGGATGACCCGGAACATTACCAATATAGACGTATTTAAGCCCCTCCTCCTTAGCAACCTTAATATGCTTCTCGAGCGTTTTCACGGGAGTACTTGGAAGATCTAACATAAGATAGTCGGGATGAAATCTCAGAAAATGCATCGGAGTATCTGGCCCTAAATTCTCTACAACCCATCTAACTAATTTTCTTGCTTGATCTAAATCATCGCCTACTTCTGGTACGACGAGATCAGTAATCTCTATGAAGATGTCACGCGCCTTCATCTCTAATAGAGATTGATATATTGGCTCTGGATCTCTGATACCAACATATCTTCTTAAGAACTTCGGATCGCCATTACCCTTAAAATCTACTGTAGCTGCATCAAGAAAATTCCTTAATAATTCAAAACTTTCAATAGATTGGTATCCATTGGTCACGAACATGTTGTATAATCCATACTTACGTGCTATTATTCCTACATCATGAGCAAACTCGATAAAAATTGTTGGTTCATTATAGGTATAAGCGAATCCCTCCGCACCATAATCTAAAGCTAGCTTAACTAACCTATCGGGTTCGATGACCCAGCCTTCTACTTTTCTTCGTTGAGATATACTATAATTTTGACAGTATTTGCACATCCAGTTACATCCAGTGGTAGCAATAGAGAATACCATCGAACCAGGATTAAAATGCATCATTGGTTTCTTCTCTATAGGATCAATATGCGCAGAAATAACTTTGCCATAGACCATCAGATAAAGTTTACCATCTATATTCCATCGAACTCCGCATACCCCCATTCCATTGGGTGGAATAATGCAATATCTAGCGCATGCAGTGCATTTAACCCATCCTTCTTTCTCTAATTTCTGATATAACACAGCTTCCTTCATTTTGAATCCCAATATTCTTTTTAATAAAACATATAGTATCACGACGTATTTATCTTGTATCATAACTGTCTTTGATACACGACGACTCAATATTGAAATTCCAGTTATAGCGGTTATTATAATGAATTAATACTATTTCGATTACATGGAATTTTATGGCTTAACGAGGCGAGTCAAATTGAGTATTGTGATGAAAGCGCTTGAACGCAGACCGTTTGCTATTGTGGGACATCGAGGAGCCGCGGGTTTAGAACCTGAAAATACGATTAAAAGCATTAAACGCGCACTTGAAATAGGCGTTGATATTATTGAAATAGACGTTAGAAGCACAAAGGATGGGGCATTGATATTACTACATGACGAAGACTTCAAGAGATTGGCTGGTGTAAAACTAAAAGCGAGAGATCTCCTATTAAATGAGATAAAGGAAAAAATAACCATCAAAGGTGAGGAAGTGGCAACATTAGAAGACGCAATTTCTGTCATAAATGGCAAAGTTGGGTTATTTATAGAAGTGAAAGAGCCCGAAACAACGCTCAAAATAATCGATTTAATAAAAGCGTATAATGCTACTTCATGGATTGCTATAATTAGTTTTTTCGACGAAGCTTTGATTACGGCAAGGAAGCTTCTTCCTGATATTATAACTGGTCTAATATATGCTAGACCCCCAGGCCGCATCTTCGAGGCAAAGAAACTTGGAGCAAATATTGTTTTGCCTCGGTATACCATAGCGACCAAAAAAGCTAATTCATTAGCTCATAAACTTGGCCTTTATGTCGTTGCTTGGACCGTTAATGATATTAAAGTAGCAAATAGGCTAATTCAATCGAAAATCGATGCTATAGCTACTGATTACCCAGATAAACTCATTAAGTTAAGAGCATCTATCATATAATAATGCAGTTTAACTGATCATCCAGTTAAATAAGCTTGCTCTTCTCCCGCCTTGAGATCATAATTATGATGATCACGGCAATAATTATGCAGGCTGATAAGCCAAGTAAAAGTTCTAGTTCAATAAGCTTGTTTGATGATTCTTCCTCATAATATTCAAGAATTTCTAATACGGATAACCCGATGACCTTTACTTGTAATTCTAACCTATTTGGGTCTACCCAGTCATACATAACAGTGGATGTTACATTGTCATAAGGCGTATGTATCCATCCTACTCTACCTTCTGAATCTCTTTGCCATGGAAGATAAGGCCATGATCCAACCATTACGGCTGGTCTTGGAACTACATCCGAGAAATTTAGTTCAAAATCTGGCCACCAAGTGGAAATTAATTCGTAAACACTTGTAGGTGCTGAGAACGTTGAGTCATCAGAATGTATTACATCTTCAAATGTTTCTATTTCTACTCCCATAGATTTCGCAATTTTTGTAACTACATCATGAATATAGACTTCTCTCCAGAGATATCTGAGACTCATGCGAGCTATTGATACTTGCAGTTTGTAACTACCTAATGTATCAAGATTTATTACGCCTACTAGACTATCTCTCACTTGTTTCTTATGCATTTCAATAAATTTAGCGGAACCTATAAGACCAGCCTCTTCGCACGTAAAGAAAGCAAAAGTTATATTTATTGGAGGAACATATTTTTCTTCTCTAACGGCTCTAGAAAACGCCCATGCTAACTCTAATACGCCCGCTACTCCAGCTGCATTATCTGATAATGCCGGAGTCATGACACTATCATAATGGGCTGTAATTAGAAGCATCTTGGAGGCATCCTTACCTGAAAGCGTAGCCATGAGGTTTCTAACAATGCCAGAAGATTCCTTAATAGGTATCCTTATTCTTCCGATAACCGTCTTATTTTGCTCTAAGGCGTTCAATATCTTCGCAATCAGATTTTTAGGAATCCAAGCTACGGGTAATTTATAAACTCGATATAAAGGATATCTTCTCCCACCAGTCGAAGAGAAAAACATTGGGAAATTCTTAAATTCATCAGTAGCCCACATGTACAGTACTGCTAATGGTCTTTCCTCTGCAATTTTAGAAAAGAACTTATCAGACCAGTCTGCATTGAACAGAACTTCTCTACCAATTAGCAGAATTTTGTTTGAGATATTTGTTGTATTCCATATTAATGTTAAATTTTCGGGTAAGGGGTCGTATGAAAATTTGCTAGGCAGAGGTAGATAGGTTATATTAGCTATCAAACCTTCATCTGGTGTCCCAAAAGTATAATGCACTGGATATATTCTCGTAGTTTCCGTTTCGTTCTCTATAGTAATTGTTATATTAGGTTCGTCATAAATGCTCCATTCAATAAAATTAAATTCATCCACTTTAGTCTCTAGACTCCAGGACTCTAATAACTTTTTCAAATATAAATATACTTGATATTCCCCAATAGAACCTCCTGCTCTAAATGAATAACGAGAAAGGGGTCTATTAAGGGAAATCGCACTTATGTTTGACGCATAATTATATGTGCTCCAAGGATTTTCGTCGATGTATTGAATAAGCCAATTCGATTCCTCATAATCGGTGCGCAGGATCGTGGGAGTTATCAGAAGAAACATACATATAAATATAGGTTTTAATGCGTGCATGCGCAATTCACTTCAACACACAAATTAAGTGAATTCAAATTAAAGATACGCTCTTTTCACCCACTATTATTTATTGATATTCTAAGTAAATATTCTTAAAAAGACTTCTATCTTATTACAACACTAAAAATCTTTGGGTAAATAACTCGGGAACTGCGGCATCTTTAGCACTATCTACGTATAAGAATAATAGAAAGACTTATCAAGCCGATTTATTCTTTAGCTCATGAATCATCAATCGCTAAGATGATTACCTTGCCACTAGAAGTAGAATCTGTGGAGTTAATTATTCTCTGCGAAAATACTACTTTTCGATCTAATATCTATGGAGATGCGGGGCTCGCGATTTTGATTAATGCTACGTTATCCAATGGGGATACCATAAAAATACTGTTTGACACTGGCGAGAATGAAGAAGTATTCATTCATAATATAGAAGTATTAAATGTTGATCTAAGTGATCTTGACGTAATAGTAATAAGTCATGGTCATCATGATCATACGGGAGGACTCATAAGAGCCTTAGATATGGTGAATCGCCGTATCCCTATAATTCTGCATCCTGATGCTCTTCTTCCAAAATTCGCATTGAAACCAAAACTCAGATACACGGGCATTCCTTTTGATCCTTCTGAAATAGAGCGAAGAGGTATTCTATTATTTTCCCGAAGACCAATTAATCTCTCTGATAGCATAATTGTCTCGGGGGAAATTCCCAGAAAAACTGATTACGAGAAAGTGGAAAATTATTACATTTTGAGACAGGATAGATTAGAGAAAGATTACATGCTAGACGACCAAGCACTTTTTTTCATTTTTGCCGATAATTCGATTGGAATCATAACGGGGTGTAGTCATAGTGGAATAATAAACATTACAAATTATTCTCAGGAGATAACTCAAAAACGATCTGTTAAATTTATAATTGGCGGTTTTCATCTCATTAACGCTTCAGATAAAAGGATTGAAAAAACCTGGGAGGATTTAAGTAAGATTGATCCAGCTTATCTATCACCAATGCATTGCTCTGGGGTAAAAATAATATCAAAGATACTCCAGAACAATCCTAAGAAATATTTAGCTATTCACGCTGGAGACAGAATACTCTTTAAGACTACTTAAAAATTAAGCATGTCACACCTCACTCATATCGTTAAACAAAAAATTATAATGATTGTGTTTGAGAGGAATAGATAATAGTAATCGGTCCTACCGAATATGCTCTAATGTCTATAATGTATGGGATTCCATGTATTTTACATATACTAATTGCCATTTTCTCAATAATTGGGTATGAGAAGAAGAACCCGGGATTTCTAGCCTTAACGTTGTTCGGAATATTAGCAACAGTAAGTTATGGTTTATCACTTTATATATGACGGTATTTCTTCTTCCCAATATGTCCCATGAGAGCAATTTGAGTACGATATTAGTGATTACCAGTATATCTTATTTCCTATTAATAGGGATGATATTACTGGTTATTGGTACATATCTATTAAGCTTCGGAGAATAAGTCATTTTTCCTCTACTTTTATTTCCCCCATGATAAGATCTAAAATTATTTTCCTGATTTTAACTCGCCACACTTTTTCTGGTGCTCCACCCTTTCCCGTTTCTTGGTATCTAACCATTTCGATTACTCCCGCTTTCTCAAGCATATCTAAGTGGTAATATAATAATGATCTTGGAATTGCCAAACCATATTTTTGAATTAACTCATTATAGATCTCGCTTGTAGTTTTTTCGTCTTCTCCTATAATTCGAATTATGGCCCATCGAGGCCCGCCCACGAATGTACTCAAGAATGTCATTATGCTCCTTAGCTCTGGGTGCATCATTCCCCATCGACGTCTTCTTCTAAACATATTAAAAACCTATAATTAGACAATCCTTAATTAATATAGAAGCATACCCTTATTTCTGTAATAAATCTAATAGTATTATAATCAAAATTAGAATATCAACATTCATAGATATTTCTATTCACTTTAGAGAACTTAGATGCAAATAGATAGCTATATAACGAATTAGAAATTGTCTTCAGAAGTTCGATAGAGTTAATTTAACACAGAGAGCAACATTAATATAAAACGATTAGGTGTAACTATTTATAGACATAATTAAAATCTCCGATATTGAATTCTAGATCCAATTATTGTAGTGTGATTTGTTTGCGTGTAAAATATTGGATTGGTTGTAGTGGTTATAGTTATAATGATTGGGTTGGAAGATTTTATCCGGAGGGATTAGATAAACAATTCTTCTTCAGTTATTATGTTCAAAAGTTTAATACCGTTGAAATTAATTCAACATTTTACCAATTACCTAGTATTAATACAGTAAAGCACTGGACCTCCCAAGCTCCGGATTATTTCAAGTTTTCCATAAAATTTTACAGAGAAATCACGCATGATAGAAAGCTTTTCCATATAGAACCAGTTTTAGAGAAATTCTTTGGAGTGCTTCAACCCTTAATCAATAAGGATAAAATAGCTGTTTTTCTCATACAATTACCTGCTAGTATTGGAAAAAACTTACCAAAGCTGGAGAACTTCATAAATTATTTACCGCGTACTTTTCGATATGCCATAGAATTCAGGCATCATAGTTGGCTTACAGATGATACTTTTGAGCTTTTGGAGAAATATGGCATCGCTTATGTAATCGTCGATGAGCCACACTTACCAGGGATCATTAAAGTCACCGCTAGTTTTGCCTATATTCGATTTCATGGACGAGGAAAGAAAGTTTGGTATTTTTATAAGTATTCCGAAGAAGAACTCAGACCTTGGGCAAAGAAAATAAAAGATCTCGAAAATCAAGTAAATGAGATCTTCATTTACTTTAATAATCATTTCAGAGCATATGCTCCATCTAATGCATTGCAATTCACCAAACTATTAGAAATCAAAGTTGAAGATCTAGTTCCCCAGAAAGCTAGACAAACTTCTTTATGGGAATTCAGTTCAGGATAGAATATTTTTTTCTTCTAACTACCAATATAACCCTCATGCTTGAGTAATCCTTTCGCAAAATTCATTCTATAGACAGCTAATAGCATGCGTCTTCTTCAGCAAATAGAACTCACAGACTATTATTAATCTTTTCTATTTCCTCAATAATAATGTTTATTAGTTTTAGATTATCCATCATAATACGAGAAAGTCCTATACCGTAATCTATTGTTTTTAGGAACAATCCCTATTAGAATTACCTTTGAGGGCATTTTACCAAGCGCTTTTTGATAAAGCTAATACACTCTCTATATCTATTTCATGAAAACTCACGCTAAATAATCGGGATGATTCACTTAGATTAATATTTTACTTTGCTGTCAACGACGGCCCCGCGGGCCATCAGGTATGTTTTATCTTTATGAGCATTGTTGTAACTGGTTTGGCTTTCACATTCCCATGCTTCGTTAATATACTAGTCATACTTGGTGTAATAGATCACACGGATCTGACTGAAAATAGAAGAAATTTCGTAGCATTAGTTTTTATAGTAACAGCAATTTTGGCTCCAGATCCAACACCATTCTCAATGACCGTATTATCAGTGCCTCTTATAATACTCTATGAAATTTCTATATACGTAGCAAAGCGCGTTGAATATGAGGTGTAAAACTTTTCTATAACATCCTTAAAGATTGTTACTCTTTAAGACACAATTTTAGCTTAAAATAATAAAACCTCTTATACATCATTTTGATTCTAATTATTATAACTGCAATATATCGCTTTGCCAGCAATGAGATACCGTATAATGAGGGTGTACCTAATGCATATTGAGAAATACTCATTTGGGAGCATCATAGTTAATGGTAAAAAGTATACCCGTGACCTTATTATATTCCCCAATAAAATACGCGAGAATTGGTGGAGAAAAGAAGGACATAAACTCCATCTAGAGGATTTAAAAGAGGTTCTTGAGTATAAACCAGAAATCTTGGTAATAGGTACTGGAGCTTATGGTATAATGAGAGTTCCGGATGATGTCATTAAGAAACTAACTGAGGCAGGCATAAGGGTTATTGTTAAGAAAACCAAAGAAGCTTGCGAAGCATTCAATACATTAATTAAAGAAGGAAAAAATGTTGTTGCTGCTTTACATTTAACGTGTTAATTTCATAAATCATCTCGGCGGGAAATAAATGCCAGTTAATATCAAATGTGATGATTTGCAGAATGAAAAATTTCAGGAAATGATTATTAAACGCTTACCAAGCAGACGGAACGCAGTATACTTAATTAAAGGCAATCTAATAGTTAAGAAGTTCGCCGATGTCGCTAACGCCAGGAAAGAATATCTTTTATTGAAAAAGATTTCATCTTTAAATATCAATGCGCCTAAACCTTTATTGCTCTGTCATGACACATTAGTATTAAGCTACATTCCAGGATATAACCTGGGCCAAATTTTGGATGAATTGCCCGAAAGGGAAAGATTAAAAATATTCGAGAAAATTGGTGAGATCATAGGGAGAATCTATAGTAGGTTAAACATCTCGTTAAAAGACGTTAATTTGAGGAATTTTGTATTAAATAATAATGAATTATTTATAATTGATTTAGAAGACTACTCAATGGAAAGAATAGAGGAGACATTAGGTGATCTAATTTTAAGTATGTTTCACTTTAACTTTAGGGTATCCTTTAAAGAAAGAATAAAATGGTTATCAAGCCTCTTAAAAGGTGTGAAAAAATATGTAGATCTAATAGACATAAATTATATTCTTAAGTGTTGCATGACGATTATTCAACAAAAGATTAACCTGCATCCAGAATTATCAGAGAAGTTCTACGAGACGAGAAGAAATTTAATCCGAGCGTTCGAATTATACACTTCTAAAAATGATATATAGTGATTTAAAATGAGTGAATGGATTCCTATCGTGAACAAGAATGGATTCATCATAGAATTCATTAACCCAGGCACGGACTTCGCAATTATATTAAGGAAGGATTATCGACGACTCTATTTTTATTACTCAAATGATGTCATCTTAGATGTCACACGGCATTTGAATGGAAATTTAATAAAAATCAAAGAATTTTCTATTCCTATATATCGGTTTATAGCACCGTCAGTGGCTTTTCCTTGCTACGTTGCTTATGATTTGGATGAATACGTAAAATTTCTACTTGAGCATGTAAAGAATAAAATTCGTAATAAGCGTATTCTCTTGTCTCATAGTGGTGGAAAGGACAGCACTGTGAGTTTAATTATTCTTCTAGAACTTAAGAAGTACGTAAATTTCGACTTTACCGTAACATATAGCCATGTACCTTTTCTTGAATCGGAAAGGCATATGAGATTCGTGGAGAGAGTTTCTCAAAAATTAGGAATAGAAATTGAGATGCTTGAAGCTCCGCGAGACATATTTAAGAAAAGTTTGAAGGAAATGGGATTACCTTACAGAGGATTCAGATGGTGCACTTACCTAAAAATCAAACCCGTAAAACAAAGAAAAAAAGAATTAAAAGCTGATTTTGAAGTAGTTGGCGATAGAATTTCTGAAGGCTTTAAAAGATTTAGCAGCCTCGTTCAATATGCACTTCAAAGAACCTTTATTAGTGGTAAGCAATTCAGACCAGTTTATCTTCTTACTTTATTAGACATAATTAAAATTGTACGCGAAAGAGACCTCGTACACCCAGATTATCTTAGAGGGATGACAAGAATATCTTGCGACTTATGTCCTTACCGGCCAGTATACGAAATAAATGAATTATTCCACGAAGTAGAAGACCCGGGCTTCATTGAGCAAATATTGAGAGAGGAATATAAAAGATTATATAGTGGAATAGCTAGTTTCGAGGATTACATGACATATGCTCTTTGGAGGTATCACCCAGATCAAGCACGGACAATTATGAAAATTAGAAAAAATTTTAATGAACATTTAGACGCCTATGAAAAAGCTCTATTAAAGAACTTTAGATTAAAACTAAAAACTCCATGGGCAAATCGAATTCCCGAGGCTTCTAAAATTGAAATCGATGTATTAATACATCTTTTAAAACAACTAGCGAAGAAGCCAAAATATACCGTAATTCCTATTGAAGAAATCTAAAAATGCGTATGTGTTTTTTATGAATAAAGTAGGAATCATTGCATTGAATTGCCCAGAAATACAGTCTTTAATTCACGTTAAAAGGTTTCAGAAAGAAATTAGTTCAGGAATCATAGATAAGTATACTATTCATATAAATTGTAAGCGACTTGGATTTGAGGGTGAGGCATTTTTATTGCTAAAAGTTAAAGGAGATATTGAAGATACAATTGATCAATTAATGAATATTCCAGAAATACGATGTATTTATAGAATCACGGGAACTTTTGATTTGCTAGTATGTGCTTCTTGTATGGATATGGAATCACTAACTCAGTTAATAGATAAAGTGAGTAATCTTCCAAACATTGTTGATTCGGAAAATATAGTTATATTGGATATAATTCAGGAAAAACCCTATCCAGATCCAGAAGTAATTAGAAAAGCAATGTTGCGAGCTCTCAAAGCGAAATCACGATAATACATAATCGGGAAAGACAGAAAAATTCAGGATACTTTACCCTTATACGACTTGGCTACTGCCCAGCGTAACGCGAGCTCTACTGCTTTATTAAATATATCATTTATGTTCTCCCCCGTCTTTGCGGATGCTTCAACATATGGAACTTCAAACCCTAGTTCCTCTGAAAGTTCTCTAGCTAAATTGATCCCCTCCTCATGTGATACGGTGTCTGCCGACTCTCTAAGATCAATTTTATTTCCTACTAAAATAATCGGAAACTTCTCTTTCACATTGTTCCAGAATTCATTAGCCCATTTTTTAACACTCTTTAGCGTTTCTCTTTTTGATACATCAAAGACAATTATGGCTAATTTTGCTCCTTTGTAGTATTGATTTCGTACCTCATTAAATCTCGGTTGTCCCGCTAGGTCCCATACCACCAATGTAACATGTAATTTTCCGAATTTTTCATCATAATACGTAATTTCTCGTGCATAAAAATTGGCTCCGATGGTCATCAGGTATACTGGTCTAAATCCTAGACCCATATACCGTTGAACAATGGATGTTTTACCTACAGCTCCATCTCCTAGCATGACGATCTTAAGTCTAAGAACTCTTTGTTTATTATTCATGTTAGTACACCATTATTCCGATGAAAACTTATAATATTTTAGACAGCTCTATCTCCTCAGAGACTCAGCAACAATTTTTCTTAAAATTTCCTTATTATAAAAATTTGCTCTCTCTATTTTTCTTCTAATGACAACTACAGGTTTATTTTTCGTTTTATCAAGAGAAGCTTTCTTAATATATTTTGTCATCAGAAAAGTACCGAATTTTTGCCACATAGGAAAAGCATTTATCGGCTTTATATTTTCCTCTATTATCCTAGCAAGTTGTCCCCCGGAAACCCTATATAATAATCTGGTAATCTGCTTTGATGATTTACCCTGTCTTAACAAAGCTTCCCGCGCCCAAGTATTTAGAAAGTTTCGATATGTGACCTTCTGTCTCCAATAGAAATAATTTACTACCTCCTCTACATTTCTTAAACTAATAATTCGTGCATCAAACGCTAATGATCTTTGAAAATTAAAAAACTTTACAAGCTTGATAGTAAAAATGGATGATAACAAAGAAGCTGTTATGCTGTCGATTTTTTCTATCCTACCTGCATAAGGTACTTGATTAAATAGGAAACTTATCTCATCACTCGCTACGTGCGCTATTCGTATATCGAAACCAGAGTTAATGATAAAATCAAATGCCGCCTCTACAAGACAATCATGAAATCTATAATCTAATCTCTCTAAGCGTAGTTCTTTAGCAAGTTTTCTAAAATTTCGTCCATCGCATCTAACAATTATATACTTCGCTTCAACTCGGCATTGAGAAAATAGCTCTCTTGATTTAAAGAGTTTCTCCATGCTCTCAAGATCGTCTTCCACCATAGTTCATCCTGAACAAGCATTCCACATAAATAGGATTCTTGGTATCTCTATTGAATTGATTATAAAATAATTAAGTTGACAGTAAAAATGAAGAATTCATTTTTTAATACTTCTTGCCAATATAGAAATACCACTTTGCCTCTTTTCCACATATTACGCACTTACCATCACACTTTTCCTCAGGATCATGACCTAATCCTTCTAATCCCGTAAGCTCCTCTATCTTCAAACCACATTCATCTGCACCACACCAAGGTAACTTTATTACACCCCGCTTTTCTTCATAGATCCTATTTGCCTCATCAATTGAAGAAGCTTCATGAATATTCTGCTTTAACCACTCCCAGGCGCGCTTTCTCAGTGTTTCATTGATGTCTTTCATTAATTCTTCAATTTTTGAGATCATTTCTTCCTCTTTAACCACATAGCGCTCTAAAGTATCCCTCCTAAATATTGTTACGGTGCCATTTTCAATGTCTTTTGGTCCAATCTCAATTCTTATTGGTACGCCTCTTAATTCCCAATAGTAATATTTCTCTCCAGGAGTTTTTTCAGCTTCATCAATGCGTACACGATATTTCTTCTCCTTCAAAACCTTGTAGATATCTCTGCATTTCTTGAAAACTTGTTCTTCATATCCTTTATAGGGAATAGGAATAACTATTATCTGTATAGGAGCGATATTCGTAGGGAAAATGATCCCTCTATCATCACCATGCACCGAAATTAGTACCCCCACGACTCTCTCTGAGACTCCATAGCATGTTTGATAGGCATACTCAAAAGAACCATCCGGTTTCTGGAACTTAATATCAAAAGCCCTAGCGAATTTTTGGCCGAGATTTATTACGGATCCTAATTCAATAGCTCTTCTATCAGGCATTATCCCGTAAAAATCATAATTGTACTCCGCGCCAGCGAATGTATCCCATTTAGGAGTTCGTAATATGAAATAAGATAAGCATAGTGAGTCAAAGAATTTTGAATATACCTCTATTGCCTCGAAGATCTGTCGCTCTGCATCCTCTGGAGTTGCATGTACCGTATGCGACTCATTAAACTTTATGATTTCACGAACTCTAAGGATCGGTCTTGTGTGCTCTGTCTCGTATCTAAATATGTTAACTGTCTG
>JAHKLF010000039.1 GCA_029856615.1 Candidatus Njordarchaeota archaeon | reverse complement strand
GTCAAGCTTTTTAACTATTTTTCTGGGAGGACCATGACTTAATAACCACCTTTTAACGTTTTCGGGTGTTCTCAGACGCTCTAATATCTTAACAGCCTCTTCATATAATTTATCTAATCTATTCAATATCTCTTTGGGATACCCAAGGAATGGTATGATGGCAAATCTAGCGTAGTTTAATGATCTAACAGCGTGATCTATACTTATTTTTCCTAGAGCGAAATGACTAAGAATATCTTCTATTTTTAAAAACGCTTCTATAGGACCTTTAGAAAATTCCCTTCCACCTTGTATAGGCGGAGGAAGAGGATTAAATCTCAAATTCTCTAATTTAAAATCAAAGTCAACCGCATAACTTGCTAATTCCGTAATGACCTTTTTCGGCTTTTTAATCTCCTCTATAGAAGTTTCCTCGGACTGTCTTTTAATCGTCTTAAATACATAGGAACCAACCTCTCTAAATGCTTTTATCGCCAACTCATCTGCTTCTCCTATCTCATATTCTCGCCACTTCCTATTATGTTTAGGTTTGTTTGGATCTGTCCAGGAAATGTCAAAATCGTCGATTTCACTCGGTTTAAATGCAATACACGAAACATCTAGTTGCTTATGGAGACTAAGGGGAATAGTAAACACTCGCTGGGGATCCATTAAATTTTCGACTTTTATGGGCTTTTTTAGGCCTTTACGGTTAATTTCAGTAATCCGCGATGAAATCCTTCTTATGATATATTCGACAACAGCGTATCCTATATCGATTGGCTTAATTTTAGAATAAAGTTCTGGCGAAAAAGCTCTCTCATGAATATGTACATGGATTCCATTACCAGACCACACTAAATATACCGATTTTACTACATTTTCCTTATCCAGTGCCTCAATTATGCTTCTCGCGACTTCTAAGGTGTATTCCCATTGCGATAATTCGCTATCTACATCCCATGTAGGAGTTCTAGCAATAACGTTTTTATCGTAATCTAAGACATTTCTCTTGGATGATAAGTCTCCATAAATATTTGCTGACGCATAAAACGTTCTTGGGCTTAGTGCTCTAAATCTCTTTAAAATCATTATCACGTCTTTCGGTTCCATTATGGTTAACGGCTTATTCCCCATATATCTTACGATAATGGGTCTGCCATCTTTGTCTATCGCCTGACAATGTAATGCTATCCATCTATTAGCGGCGTATTCTGCTATTTCTCTTGTAATGAATGATTGAAAATAATATGCAAAAACGTTAATCATTAATTCTCACACCAAGCAGAAAATATCTTAATATTACTATAGGTTATTTCAACGTATATGTATTCCTCATACTTTAACAAGGTGAATCAAAATTATTAAGAAGAGTAAAGTAGAAAGTTAGAGTACTTTAAACACACGTGAAATAGGTTCGTCGGAAATCCATAATTCGAGTTCCAAGAAATAACCAAAGGGCGTTACATGAATCTCTAATCCACGTTCACGTAGTTTTGCGGCAACTTTTTCTATAATATTTTTTGCAAAAATGGGATTACTCTTATCTTCTGATAAATGCGCAAACGAGTGAAGGACTACTTTTTTACACAATGTTTTATTGTGATACCATACTATTGCTTTATATAGCTTCCTAATTACTTCTTTTTCACGTTCTTCGTCAATACTCTCAACATGTACCATAATTAGTAGACAATTCTCGCATTTCCAAGTAGTTCCAATGAGAGATTCGTCCTCCGCCAAACTTCTCCGCCCGACTTTATACCAAAATTTTTTGCAGAATAACATTAGTATCCTCATGCTTTATCCCGAATATTAAGTGACCTCATTTAGTGTTTTCTTTTAAGTTTAATTTTTCCATAAGTCACTGTTAGAATTATTGTTAGAAGCCCGATAAATGTCAAAATTGGAAAAATCGGGGGAACAAGCTTCTTTATTAATCCAACAATTATGATTCCTACGTGTAATGCGTATATTATTGTTCCTAGAATAGCGAGAATAAATCCGAAGGTGTATTTCTTCATTCCGTAAAAAATGCCAGCTATTAATGTTATACCTCCTGAAAATAAGATTAATGCGATAACTCTTATCGTTTGAGGTGATGGATTCACTAAGCCCATCACGACAAGGAATTGCACGATTAATCTTGCTTCTGCTAGGGAGCTTGATAAATTAGCAAGCAATCCCGCAATGAACCCTATAGTAAAACCTATCGTATCACTAATCATTGCTAAGAATGCTAATACTACTCCGATTGTTAGTAATGTATATTGTATCCCGAGGTCGCTCATTTTTTCTACATATCTCTGAATTAATATCACTTTCACCATAGGAGCCGATAGGATCATGAATAGTAGGAGGTCAAATAAGCTAACTCCTGAACCTATTGATATCAATAAGTTTGCTATGAATGATAATTTCTTAGTTAAATGGAGAATTCCACCAAGTAGGACAAATAATCCTCCAAATAATCCTAGAATTCTAAGTATTTGAATGAGAGTCATTGCGATTTCTAATGGTATTATACCGAACTCTGTTACACCTCTCAACATATCCATGATTCCAGATATTTCAGCGTGTTGACCAGCTATTATGAGAATCACACCGGAAATTATCCCACAAATCCCTCTTCTAGTGGCTTCAATATCTCTTTCTTTAAATTCATCTTTCCTATACATACATTAACACCACTCATGACACAAAATTCTTTTTCCTTGTTCTTTATCATTTCTAGAGATAATTCAACTGCTTTAGATATGTACGGTCGTTCGGTATATATACCACCCATACAATGTGATTCAAGGATATCTCCAAGTAGTTTTCTATGATATTTATATAAGATGAAATAACAGGCATGTTGATTATGAATACTCAGAAATCTTCTTAATCTACTCCTCCAAATCGCTACTTCAGACTTACTAAAATGATTTTTCTTTTTAATAATTGCCGGAGGATAATCATATAGTGGATATTTTGGACACGGGTAGTCATATTCAGCAGGCACAACCGTTAAGGGTTCACTGAGTATAACGAGATCACACATATCTTTTTTCCATAACTCCCAAACTTTCTTGAAGAAATATCTATGCGTCACTGATTTATGGTATGGTTTTCTGCGCGCGCATGGTATTAGGATAATTAGATTACTTCTTGGTTTCCATTCCCTTAGTACACATTCATACCACATTAAGCTCTCTTTACTGCTAAATGTTATCATTCTACATCACGTGTTCTTAATAATGTATTTCATTAGATCACTCTGTTTTACATAATCAAGTTTACTCCACAGTTCTCTTATTTCATCAAGAGAAAGATAGCGAAGATTTTTTGCCATGTTGTAAAGTTGTCTGAATGGTCCCGACTTAGGAGGGGTCTTCTTAGCCCAGGTTAGTATTATCCATGCATTAAATAACGCTCTGTATTCAAATTTCTGAAAAACTTTTTTCGCTAGAAACGTCTTTAGATCATCATATTTAAAAGGAAAGCCTCTAGTTCTCTTAATTAACTCTATCATTTCGATAAATTCATCATTCGTTAGTTTTTTTCTCCCAAAGTTTACTTTTCTATGAGTTACATGACGTTCTCCTCCCCATGGAAGAATTATTTTCCCATAAGCTGCCTTGACCCTCCACGCTGCAGAATCTGTGGAATGTATCCGTAATGTGTTAAGAATTGATAACGTTGTTATGGAACCTAGTCCCATTACATGTATCCTTCTCTTTTCTGCGAGTTTAGAAACATAATATAATGCAAGTACGCTCTTTAATCGAGCTCTTTTAGTACCCTTAGATGAAAGTAACGGCGGAACGAATCCACCAAAAGCAATGATTTTGCATCCGTATTCCTCTGAGTATAGATTTATTAAATAATCATAATCCTCTAATTTGGGAGAAAAGTGAATAACTGGAACAATAATTTTTCCCCGAGGAGACAGTTTTCTCACTAAATAGTCGAAATTCTCTATTGTCTTTTTCATCTTCTTCAGTCTGATTTCTCTTCGTTCTCCTGGAATAGAAGGATAATCTAAAGATATATAATAATCTGCGTCTAAAATCTCGTATAACCATGCAATTTTTTCTACAAATATGTTAAGTTGTTTTTTCATTATTTGATAGCCACCGCTATCTAGCCAGAGAGATATTCCTTGTGGTAGCTCCAGATATTCTCTAAGCCCTCCCCTATTTCTAATTTTATAGACAATGCCTTTGCTCTTAATTAGATCATAGGAACTTATCATTACCGATGAAATCAATTCAGGAAAATGTAGCCATGGTCTAATATTGGAATTTATGACCTCTCCAATGACTATCTCTGGTAATTCACTTTGCATAATTTACGATCTCCTTTTTAACTTTCAATATATGGCTTTAAATTTTTTGGAAAAAATGCATAAAAATATGCGGTTTTTATCCTTAATTAGCTCAAGGTCACCCTTATTAAATTAGGGGATACGCCAGCCATACACCAGATTATGATTATTTAAGGTTATTTTCATGCAGAAAAATAACGCTCTACTGAACATTCCGAGAGTGATAATTGAGAAATCTCATGAAGCCCTCAGAAAATTAAACTCGGACATCAGAAATTCCGATTTAATACACAATATATCCCCGTATACGGGAGATTTCTTAGGTATCTTCACAGACGGTAGTAGTATTTATAGCGAACGTCGCGGGTGTGCTGTTGCGGTTTTCAGCGCAAATTCCATCGTTTCTGGAATAAGAAGAAAATCCCGCGTCCTTGAACATGTTTTTGACGTAAAGCCATTTTATTTGATTATTATACCTAAGATCAATGTACCAATGAGGGTTCATGCTATAATGCATGGAATAGAATATGTCAGCGCGCTTGCGGGTTTAAGGAAGCATTCCGATGAAATAGAACTCGTTAGTTTTGACGGATCCTTCATTAAGGCGATTAGAGAGCCGTTTAATGCTGTTCTCAACCCATTTAAAGAATTTGCTTTTTCTCACATAAATAATGTCGGTAAAGAAGAAGGACTAAAAGATATTATAGCTATTATTAGAGCTCTTGACAAAGAAGTTACTTCTTGGCTAAAGGAGATCTTTAATTCTAATGACGCCAAGGCCATTATTAAGTCTTTTCGTGATGAATATTATCTTATCATCGATCATTTATTTGATGATCTGATGCAGTACGTAACCGAAGATGATATGTTTATGCTACAGAACTATCTAATGCTTTTTGTAGAACAAAACTTCTACATCTTCGCACTATTGGAAATATTAAGAGTGTGTGAAGAAAAGCGCATACCAGGAATCTGGATAAGTAAAGATTCAGAAGCGAGAGTACTAGTAAGAAGATATCCTGAACTAAAATACTCATCCGACTTAACGATTCTTGATAGTATATTAAAAGACGGCGAATTTATCGTTCTAAGCGAATTTCTGCCTCTACAAACACTTAATTATGAAAATTTCGTAGTAAAAAGTAAGGGGGATATTATAAGTCCCGCTAAGGTACACGCCATTGCAAACAATCTTGCTATAGAATTATATGAGAAGTTTGGAAGTTATAACGTGGTTTATGTAAAAATGAAAAATTTCACCCTTAGAATAACTTTTCCCGAGAAATTATTATCCGCTTCCGATGTTAACAATATTCTTGCTATGCTTAATAAGATTTCACCAAAGGGGTATCCAGAACCTCTTATGATTGCTCATTATAGATGTATTCTGAGAGAAAAACTCGCTGATCGCATTGCGGAGAGTCTCTATAGAAACTGTGATGAAAACATGTCGTCAATTATATGTAGCTTATTATCGAAATTAGGAAGAGAAATTATTCTATGAGAAATGCTTAGAAGAGTTATCTATAATCATCGATTTAATTAGTCCGAAACAGTCTTATCTAATAGTTTTCTGATATACGGTGGAGCATAATCTCTGATAGCTTCCTTAATCTTTTTTGCTAGTTCTATATCACGCTGCTCGGCCATTGTCAAGAACCTTATAGAATCAAAGACCATTCGCCAATAAAGCATTGGTAATTTCTCAAATGCCTCACTTAACTTTAATAATTCCTTTGCTACATCGCCTAATACCCTACGACGAACACTATCTATTTTTACAAATCTGGCCAAATTAGCAACTGTTGTTAAAAGTGATGCATGAATCATTGCAAATTCGGACGGTCGCTCGCTCCATAGGACTACGAGGTCATCATTAAGAAGAAGATTGATGATATCCAAAATTTCGTCTGAGTACTTTCCGCTTATCGCCAAAATTTCTGATACAATAGATAATATCATCGATGCATACATGTATAAGGTTACTTGGTATGCTCTTTTTCCCCTAATCATATTTAAAATCCAGTTTAGATACTCTATTGCCTTTTTCTCAATCTCTCTTATTACGTTTTTCTGCTTCACCTCATCAATTCTCAATAATATGCTCCACTTAAGGATTTCGAGGTGGTAAGCATATATAGCTGCTCGTACGTCAATCCATAAATCTTTCACTTTATTTAGCTTCTTTTCCCATGAGGGCCAATTTCTAATGAAAGCTTCCATAATATTCAATGCTTCCTCCGCTTTCAATTCATGTTGTATGATACTAGCGAGAACTGTTGTTAGATATGACCTCAAATAAATCAATGCGGCTGCTGCATTTTTGCTTAATAGATCAGTGATTTTCTTATGAATCTCTCCCATAGTATAAAGCCATACGTCTTGAGAAGGCTCTTTTGTTAATAGTACTCTATGGTAATATACGAAATCATCACAATACGCTGAGAATAATTGATAATCCTCCCCTAAACGTGTCTTTATAGTTTTTGCCGTTTCAACATCCGCAGGTGGAAACGATAATAAAGTATAGAAAAGAGAATCCTTAGATTCTGTTAAAATACGGGCTAAAAACATTCTCTTGCGTTTTCTGAAGTGCAACCGCCTCTCAACACCCGCTCTTATATTCTCGAATGATTTTAACTCTAATTCTAAAAGCTCCCTTAATACGGGATGAGATATCGTAGATGCGTAATTAAGTACTTCTTCTAGCGATATAGCATCAGGATGCCTCTCTACCATTTGCAATAAAATTGCTGCCTTAGAGAATGCCATCAATGCATGATCACGCAGTTTTCCTTCAAATAATTGATTAGCCACGCGTATCGCGTCTTCAAATCCCCCATCTAATATTATTTTTGCTAATGCTTCTTGATCCGTAGATGCCATCTTAACATATCTTCTTTTCTTGAGAAATTCTGATATACTAATTTTTCGGGGCACGCTTTGGGTAATATTAAGTTTTGTCTTCTTTTTCTCATCAAGAATTGTCCCTATCATGGTCATAATTTTCCTGATGAAGTGAATTGATGGGGGAATTGTAATTATATTCTTTTCAATTACTCCAATAACTTCATTTCTCACTTCGTCATCAAGTTGTATTGTAAAAGCGTCATATCCCAGATCCGATATTACTTTAGCTACATTTTCAGCTAATGTTGCTAATCTATCATCCTCGACATCTGAGAATAGCACAAGAATAAAATCTCCCCTGCGAGCAAAATAGAGATGGATGTCCTCAGTTTCAATGTGCTTAAGTTCACTATGTATAAGACCTTCAACGAAAGAATACATAACCGAACTTATCTGTGCAAAAAAATCCCTGCCTTCCTTAGTAAAGATAGGGACAAACTCCCGAATGATTATTGCCGTCCCCCCAGAGTCCGCAAGGACGTATCCAAGAATCATCCGAGCCCCCCGACCAATACTGTATGCATAATTAGATGACGACATTTCAAGCACGATCTTTCATAATCAATATTTGCGTAGGCTAAAGTATAAATATTATTAGTGCTACATGAAAACATCGAAGTGAGTGTAATAGCATAGATAAATACATGATAAAATAGATTTAAACCTTTTCGAAATTTTATTTAAAGAGACATGACTCCTTAGGATTAAAAAATCGACAAAAAGCATTAAAAATAAATGCCACCTTTTAAAGAAATATATGGAGATGACCATAAAGTGGCACTAAGTAATTATCAAACTTACTTTGCAGTACCTAGAAAAATTTTGCAAAGACTTCTAAGAGAAATTCCAGGAAAACTTATATGGTATCCTATGTGGCGGATAGAGTATAAATCAAAACGAAAGAAATATGATTTCCTCTTTGAAGCTTTCTTAGCCAGGAAAATTAAAAAGAAGGACATATATGTAATCTGTCTACGTAATCCAAAAGACCTTGAGTTCTCGGATACAATGCCGATGAAAGGTCTTATAATAGAACCCATAGTCAGTCCAGAAGACATAATAGATGAGTTAATTAATTTTAGATCCGAGTTATCAGATATGATAGATGAGTTATACCAAGATGTCTCAGCCGTTCAAAAAAGATTGGTAATAGATTCTCTATTATTTCTCTCTCAACCTTCTTCCCTAGCAGAAGCTGATGCTATGACTTACTTATATAACACGTTATTATACGCCGTTGAAATTTTGGATAGAATAGGGATAAAGAAGAATCTGAAAGTAAATATTATAGAGAGTAACCTTGTTTATTATCCTATTTACATCAGCGAAGACTTCTCACAAGTATTTGAACCCGCACTTAAGGATGAAGAAAGTAAATCCCTCACAGAGCTGTTTAGGGACGCAGACGTCAAGAAAGCTTTGTCGGAGAAAATACTTAGTACAACTTTCAGATAACCTTATACTTGATATAAAGATATATTGAAAATTAACTATTATAGGTAGTAATACATTTAGCAAGCGAGGACTAAGAATAATGATGGATATCAGAGGGATACTTAAAACTCTCAGAGATGTATCAGTACTCCTTAAAAAAGATATGATAACAGTGCAATCGGAAGAAGATCTTCGAGACCTAATTGAGGAAGGAGATAATGATGAAGACGTAGCAGTTAATATAGAAATTTTAGATGAAAAAGTGATAAGAGTTCTCCCATGGAGATCATTTGGAAGATTTCCGGACTATCACGCTGTTTCTATTGATGGAAGTAGTAGACTTGTGAGATCACGGAGCTCGAATCTAGGTATAGCATCGGTAGCGATATTTTTTACAAAGCATAACTTCATAATTGACTATCCCCCAACGATTTCACGAATTGGTAAAGAAAACGTGTATAAACTACTTAGAACAGCACCAATTATTGGTCTGCAAACGAAAATTAAGATGCGCGAAGATGCAAAAATCGAGTTAGAAAGAAAAATAAGTCATGCAAAGCTAATTAGAGTGAGATCTTTTAATAATGAAGATTTCTATGACTATAATTACAATGTATGGCAGATGGTCGATGAAATTAGATTAAATTTGGAGAACACAGCGTTGTCGTCTTTAATGGATAATAATCTGTTCTCCCTTAATGATATTGAGAAACAAATCATAGTAATTGATGGAGCTATATATCCTACCCCTCGTATTAGCTTTAGACGTGATGGGCCCGAGAAATATAAGAGGGCATACAGGACATTAATTAGAAAAAGAATTGAGATACTAAAAAGAGCTGATGAATTAGGATATAGGGTCATAGGATGCGTAAAGAGAATTTCAGATTCTTACAAGCTATATAGAGACGAGACGATTAACAGAATAGCCCGCGGAATCTTGGGCGTGAGACGGGGAAGAATTCAAAGAATTCCAGATGATACGTTGCTCCATATTATAATTGTGGAAGCTATTAGGAAAGGTATTTTACCACGATTAGGTTTTCCAGTGTTAATAGGACCTATAAAATTCAGAATTGTAGATGCAGAATTTCAGAGAAGCATAGGCATAGATCCCCCAACAAAATATATTTACTATATGTGGAT
>JAHKLF010000038.1 GCA_029856615.1 Candidatus Njordarchaeota archaeon | reverse complement strand
ATCGCTTCCTTCTAAACCACAGTCTATTAGCGTTAAACCTTTCTTCTCCTCAATTACATATATATTTCCTCCCCTAACCTTGTTTCTAAGAAGATAAATATTAGGCAACACTAACATATCTCTCCACCCGTGGTGATCTAATGAAATTAATTGATATTCACGCACATCTGACTTTTAAATCATTTAGAAAGGATTTAGACGATGTAATTGCGCGAGCTAAATCACAGGGAATCATTGCGGTAATCGATTCTAGTATAGATCCTAAGGATTTCATGAAAGCTTTAGATCTAAAGAAGAAGTTTAGAGGATATATTTACATAACTTTAGGAGCAGCGCCGCAGAAATTGACAAAAGAACAGTTTGAAGAGACGCTCGAACTAATAGATAGATATCATAAGGAGGTAGTAGCCATAGGAGAAGTAGGCCTTGACTATTATTGGGTCAAAAAAGAGGAGGACCGAAACTTTTTAAGACAAGCGCTAGAGGGATTGATTGAGCAAGCTAAAAATTACGACAAACCAATAGTGATACATAATAGAGAGGCAACACGTGATGTTATAGAGATTCTGAAGAAACAACAAGTGGAACGGGCGGTTTTTCATGCTTTCATGGGAGAATTAAGTGAAGCATTTGAGATAATAAGGAATGGTTGGATGCTTTCAATTCCAACGATTGCCGTGAGAATTAATAGACTGAAGAGAATCGTAGAAAAAATAGAAATCGAATACATAATGCTAGAAACAGACAGCCCATTTTTATCCCCGATTCCAAAAACAAGGAATGAGCCAGCTAATATAAAATTTCTTGCAGAATTCATCGCAAAATTGAAGGGAATACCTCCTGATCGTGTCGCAGAACGAACTACTGAGAATGCGATGGATTTTTTCAAACTTCCACTGATATAAATCTTTGTCAGCATTAAATTCAATTATGAGTGATGCTATGATTGATTATAAAATGATAAAATACTCATATTAGTTAATGATGATGGAAGAGCCGCCTGATGTGATGATGAGGTTACCTCTGTCTGACTGTTGGTGTAGTTATAATGTATGCTGCTGTTTTCCCGATTACAAAAATCAGAAAAGCTGAACAATTCTTAATTAGCAAGAATATTCTCCTTAAATCCAAGAAAAATATTTTCCTTGGACTAAAAGTATTTTTCCCAATACGGGATGAGGGGGTACGTGAAATTAAGAAAATTCGTGGGCAAATAGTAAGAGTACCTCAGAATTTTTTTCCAGAAAGGGTTTTAACGAGAAATCTTCATGAGTTATCGAAAATAACAAATCTTCCTATACCTAAGAGCGTTACAATAATAGGAGATTTGGTATTAATTAATGAATTGCCAAAAAATGCTGAAGAATGTAAAGAGGAGATTGGAAAGATATTGAGGGAAAATTTTAGCGCACGTGCTGTCTTTGTTAAGCGTAAAGAAATCACGGGAATTTTGAGGATTGCCCAATGGGAGCGTATCGCTGGGTTTGGGCTCCCTATCACTGTTCACAAAGAAAGCAATTTCTACTACGCGGTAGACCTTTCGGGGGTATTCTTTAACCCTAGATTGTCTTCAGAAAGAGCGAGGATAATTACTCAAGTGAAAACTAATGAGGTAGTAATAGACATGTTCGCGGGGGTTGGTCCTTTTTCAATACCTATTGCTAAAAAATGTGCAAGGGTATATGCAATAGATATCAATTACAATGCGATTGCTTTAATGAGGCTTAATATTGAAATAAATAAAGTTTCACATGACAAAATTATTCCTATCTGGGGGGATGCGTATAAGGAGGTTCCAAGAATAGGAAGAGTAGCTGATAGAATAATCATGAATTACCCCGAGGGATCATTAAATTTTCTAGAATCAGCGATAATGGGCCTAAAAAAATCGGGAGGGCGTTTGCATGTATACCTAGCTATCCGGGCTTTAAACAAGAATAAAGCAATTGAAAAAGGAGAGGAACTGATTATATCAAAATTGAAAGAAAGCAACGTAGCATTTAAAATAATCGCTAAAAAAGTTCTAAGAGAAGTAGCGCCTCGCAAATATCACATTGTTTTTGATGTGGACATCAACGGATTAAATTAGTTATTATTATTTCTCGAAATAAACAATGATGCCAAAGGGCCATTAATGATGAATAATGAAGCTTACTTTAATCTCCATAAGCTTCCCTCTTTATATCGTCTAGCGCTTCGGCATAACCCCTCACTATTATGACATCTCCAGCTTCGAGCTTGAAATCCTTAGGGGGGTCGAAATACCATTTATCCCTTCTTCTTACAGCTAGTATCTGAATATCTAATTTTTCCTCGATTCCAGTTTCTTTTAAGGTTTTTCCCGCTAAGCGAGATTTAGAACTAATTTTAGCGACAGAGACAAATTCTTCGCTCTCTTCAGAAACCATAGAGAATACTTTAAGACCATATCCGGTTTTAAGCCCTCTCACTACAGTTTCGGCGATTCGAGCTGCTGCGTCAGCCATAGCCTCAAGCGAAACACTGAATCTTATTAATCCTAATATTTCATTTTTGCTTCCTTCTTCTTGAAATATTGATAATACAAGCAGTTGGAAATGCGTGCATAACCAGTCGAAATATTCTTCGAGTTTTAATACTTCTTTAGCGATTTTCTCATCATGAAGCATTACGGCAGAATATGCTAGATCGAGCATCAATTCTACTTTATTTTTCAATTCAACTAAAGCATCCCTAGTTTTAAAAACTAAATCACTCATGTTTGCACACCTCTCGCATTTTAGTTAGCATCTCTATATTACCGCGGACGATTAGTATATCCCCACCACGTATGATGAAGTTTCTATCTGGATTCAACAGCCAACTATTATTCCTCTTAAGAGCAATTATATCAATGTATATTCCGAACTTTTCTAGATCTCGCACTCTTTTGCCGTCAATTAAGCTATTTGCTTCCACATTGACGTCATCTACTGTTTCCTCCGTTTTTTCGAAGGCTTCTTGAATAGATCGATGGGGGGATAAACTAAGTTTGACCATATCAGCTATATCAGCTGCCGCGTTTGCTAATTCATTGAAGGCAGTGCCTACTTTAATGAGAACGGCTGAGAATTCTGCATCATCTTTGTCTCTGGCTGCTAGAGATGCAGTCATATAGAGGAAATATGCCAGCTTATCGACTTCGCTTTCAAGTTTTAAGACTAGGTCGGATATCTCGCGTTTTTGCTTTAAATACGCGAAATAAGCGAGGTCAACCATAAGTGAACAAATATCCTTCATTTTCCTTAAGATATGCCTAATAGACATTGGCTTATAGGTTATTTCATCCAGTTTCAAGTTTATTTTCACCTTAATTGTGAGATGACTTAGAAGGTAGTCTAATTAGAGTCTATAATGAGATTCTGATCAATTTTTAATTTAACTTTTCCTGAACGGATAGAACTTTCTCTTGTGCTGTCCTTTCTGGTCGATCTAATCGATCATCAACTTCTATTTTAATAATTATACGTTTTATTCCAGAGCGTACCAAGGCTTTATGTGCAATACTGATCGCCCTAAATATATCGTCAAGATCGTCGCCCTCCAAGATCGTCCCCATTGGTGTAATCTGAAACTTAATATTATTTTTCTGCAATTCTTTTAGAGCAATAGCAATGTATTTAGAGAGGCTTGTAGAGGATACTCCTATAGGGATTATGGAGAATTCGGCTACTATGCGGCTCATTTTCTTTGCCTCGTATCAATATACTGCAGTTTGGATGTAATAAGGTTATAGTTACTTTTAATATATTAAATATACTGGCTGATAAACTGATGGCCCTTAGTGGTGAGCAGTAACCATTTAAGAGGTTCTTTTAATGTATTTGTGTCGTCTCTCCTTTTGATAAGTTCTATAAAGTCTTTACGTAAGTCGATATCAGAATAGCTATATATACTATATCTTTGAGTCTTCCTTCTTATGGTGTATAAATGCTCTGATGATAGTTCTTTGTTGATTAGAATTATAATCAATGGTTTTCGGATTTTAACCTTAAGGAGTGATCTTCGCCCAAAAAATCTTATTATGTTGTGTAAAAAAGCTGATAAATCCGAATCTTGAAGGTTTTTATCAATTATAAGAACAACAGAATTTGTCTTCTTTAAGAATGGAAATTTAAATAGGTTCTCTAAATCGATTGTATACATTTCGATTCTATTTTTTGTGTTAAATATTCTAAAGATGAGTTGAATAGGATGATTAAAAGTTTCGTTTCGTAAGATGCTTATTAAACCTTGGAAATATTTTTCATCGGAGTTAAATAAAAATTGCAAGCTCCTTCGTCTGGCGAATACATTAGTCCAGAATAATGCTATGATATTAGCTAATGTTATGTTATGACTTATAATGCAAATGCGGAGAGGATTCCTTATCATTTTTTCACCGTTTTTTATGCTTGCTTTTTAATGATTAAGCATTACTAACTTAAAGATATTGTTAAGAGGATGGTAGTAGTGGACTTTATGATCATGCGTGAATGCTTGCTATACTTTACAATGTGTTTAACTTCTTTTCTTGATGCGAAGAGCAGGGAAATTCCAAATGGTGTATCCCTTCCATTATTAATGATATCAGTGGTGCTCACTATAATAAATCCAAGTGCTATGTCAATCGATTATTTTATCCTCCTAATTTTTCTTCTAGTACAAACTTACACGAAGTTACTGGGTGGAGGGGACTTTAAAATACTCTTTTCATATTTACTCCTAGCCTCAGATATCCGGCATTTATTTTTATCTTTAATTTTATCAGAATTAATTTCTGCCTTGATGATTGAACTAGAATTTAAAAAACCCCCACTTCTAACGATATACTCGGTAGTATACGGGATGATACTCATTTTTATGAGGATTTAGAAATGAAGAAACTGTTGACTGTCAAAGTATCATATATGTCCGATGACGGATTTGGTGTTGCTACATATAAAAGTAGAGTGATAAAGATATCTAATGCAATTCCAGGAGAAGTCGTACAAGTAATTCCGCCTAAACGGAGGAAAACTCCTACGACTCCAATTAAAATTATAGAGGAGTCAGAGTGGAGAGTGCAGCCTCTTTGCCCTTACTTTAATATATGTGGAGGGTGCAGATGGCAACATATTAAGTATGAAAAACAACTAACGTTTAAGGAACAGTATATTAGAAAGCTTTTTTCCCCTATAATTGAAAAACATGGTGGCTCAATAGCCAAAATTATAAAGGCCGAAAAAATTTGGAGGTATAGGAATAAAATGGAATTTTCATTTGGCAAGGGGGCATTAAATTTAGCGCTCGGGTTAAAAGTTTTTGGGCGTTTTGATAAAGTAGTAGACTTAGAATCCTGTTTCCTTCAGAAGAAGGAAGCTGATGAAATTCTCAGGAATATAAAGGAGTTTTTTAGGAGTAAAAAACTAACACCCTATGATAATATCAAACATGAAGGGTTTCTTCGATTTCTAGTAATAAGAACATCCTATAAAAGAGAACAAATAATGGCTAATATAATCACGACATCAAGTGGAGTTCTTCCCATGAATGAACTATCTAAGTTAATTAAAGCGGATTCTCTAATATGGTCAATTACGGATTCAGTTGCAGATGTAGCGATGGGCGAAATTAAAGAAATTATTGGGGGAGAGTTTATAGAAGAAGAATTACTAGGAAAAGTATTTCGAATATACCCATATACTTTCTTTCAGACAAATCCGATTCAAGCAGAAAAACTATTTTTAAAAATAAGAAAAGAAGTAAATGGTGGTGAAATAGCTTTAGACCTATATAGTGGTGTTGGCGTTATTGGAATTATTATGGCTGAGAAATTTAATAGTATAATAGGTATAGAAGTGGTACCAGAGTCAATAAGAGCAGCCTACGAAAACGCTAAAATAAATGATATAAACAACATAGAATTTGTTGAAGGAAAAGTCGAGGACTTCCTATTAAAATTCGATAAAAAAGCTGATACAATATTCATAGACCCCCCACGAGCGGGGATGCATAAAAGAGCAGTGAACGCAGTAATAAATCTTAATCCTCAGATGATCGTCTATATATCATGTAATCCAAAGTCCCAAGCAAGGGATATTAAATTGATGTGTGCCGCGGGATATAGAATCTCAGAAATTCAACCAATAGATTTTTTCCCACATACTCCTCATGTGGAGAATCTAGTAATTTTAGAAAGATAAAAAATTTATAATAAAAAATCATTCTCCGCTTCGTTTTTCAGTAAGTTTCTTTATGAGATCAATTATCTTTTCTCCTGGCTCAAACGATATCGGGAATCTAACTGGAATTAGCATTAACGTATTATTCTGTCTTCCCATCTCATAAAGAATATTCATCCATCTCAATTCAAACGCTACTGGATTCGCCATATACGTTTGTGCCGCCTGAAGCATTTTTTGGGCAGCTTCCACTTCTGCTTGAGCTAGAGTCACCCTTGCTCTTCTCTCTCTTTCAGCTTGTGCTTGTAAAGCTATAGCCTCTTGCAATTGTTGAGGAATTCTTATGTCTCTTAACTCCACTGCAGTTACCTTTACACCCCATGTCTCTGTTTTTTCGTCTATGATTTCTTGTAAATGAGACGCTACTTTTTCCCTATGCGCTAGTAATTCATCAAGTTCTACCATTCCGATAACTTCCCTTAAGGAAGTCTGAGATGCAAATTGTGTAGCTATCTCATAATCCTCAACGTGAAGAATAGCTTTTTCAGGGTCAACGACTCTATAGTATACTACCGCATCTACCGAGACTGGAATATTATCCTTAGTTAGTGTCTGCTCAGCAGAGAACATATAGGGGACAATTCTAAGGGAAACTTTTTTAGGAACAGTTTCTAAGATTGGCCATACGATAGTAATACCAGGTCCTCTTATACCGACGAACTTTCCTAATCGAAGTACCGCAATTCTTTCCCATTCTTTGAGAATGTAAATAGCCGCTGCGATGTATATGAGAACGGATATTATGATCAAAAATATTAACATGAAGAGGTTTAATGCACCGGCAAACCAAGCAATAAGTCCTACTAATATTATGAAAAACCATGCGGAAGCTATGCCTGCTGTTCTTCCTCCTCCATTGGGCATTCTTCTACACCATTTAATAACTTTATATTTTAAAAGTCATCATAAAAAAGCATTATGTAAATGAAAGTATAAAAGTTATTAGCTATTCTCCAGAAATTTCGTAAGTGTAAGTTTGCTCAATGTTGTCCAATTTTTCAGCTTGTGACGATGTATGGAATATTTTTTGTTGATGCCTATTTGTTATGGCTTAAGGCGATTTGATACACAAAAAGTTACCAGCTTATATGTCGATGTCATCATTTTTCCATAATTTGATAGTAATAAAAGTCTACTAAGATGTGTTTCACGGGCTTTTTATGTTTCTCTAGCTTTGCCTTTAGTGGAAATTTAAAGGTTCCTAGAAGTTCAGCCGAAAAATTATGTACTGAAGCGTATCTAGAGAGAAACTTTCTGCTCTTCTCTGAGTAATGATGCAAACTATATATTTTCTTGGCGAGGCTAAAAGCGCGTGAAAGAAAGAATAAATCTGCATGTCTACTTGCTTTTTTAAGGCCAAATGGTGGATTCATAACTACAGAGTCCCCTCTTATAGAAAACTCATTAACATCGCAACATATAAATTCAACTGGCAATTTACCATAAATTGTCTCAAGGTATGATAGGTTTTCCATCGCAACGGATATAGCTTCAGCATCGATTTCTACACCATAAACTTTTTTCGCTCCTAGCAATGCGGCTCCTAGTGCGAGAACGCCCGTACCAGAACCCAAATCTATGACGATTTTATTTTCTATATCTTTTCTTAGTAGTGCTTCAAAGAGCATAACTGCTGCTATATCGCTTGGCGTTTGCCATTGTTCTAATGATTCTTTTGGTCTTCTAAAGCCCTTTAAGGTTGATAGTATTATTTCTAGTTCTTTTTTACTTTTAATATACATGGGAGAACTCTCGGAGTCTATTTTTAAATCATCTTCACATTACCTTACTTGTAAAAAGTTTATCTGTCTTAAACAAGCGGGAGATCTCTATGGTGTCAAAAGTTTTTAAAACAGCAATAAAATTAAAGAGTTTCAATGATCTAATCAGATTCTCCGTAAATATGTTTAATATATTAGGTTTAAAGAATCCATATATCTATGTTCTCCAAGATGATGATGAATGGATATATTTTGTAAGGTTATCTCATTATTTGCCAATAGGTAAACCTCTCGTAGTCACATATTATTGCAAGACAGCTATTAAGCCAATTAAACCCTATATTGAATATACATCCGAGAGGAGAGAATCGATTAAATTTGCTGGTACATCGGATTTAACAAATCCAGCGGCAAATTACGTTGCCATATATCATCCAAGAAAATTTAATGCACTATCAGATCCATTCTTGGGAGATAATTCTGGTAATGTAATTGTCCTAAAAGAATTGAGTTCCGATTTCTTACACTTATTACATATTGAAGACTATCGAGAGCTTATAAGGATTGCCTCTGATGCGAAAAACGTTGTAATGGTGACTCAGCAAGTCCAGGGGGATACAGTTATGTTCACATATATTACGGGTTTTCCCCTACCAATTATTCCTCTAATATTAAGCGATATTAATGTACCTCTAGTTTTGATCTCTAGAGGCCCTTCACCGTCCGTTAATAAGGAATTTGCATCATTTGCTAAATATGTAGAGAGAGACGTTGAAGAAGAATACGTAAAATTTACAATGGGAACCGATAAGTTTGGTCGTTACGTTCCTCTAATTTATATTGAAACGTTACCTTTTTTCATTAATCTTAAATAATAAGCTTCATGGAAAAACTCGAGTGAGTAGAGGATTCATCAAAATACATAGGTGGTGAATGATGAAAGCAATCATGGGAGTTCCAAAGGAGCTTAATGATATTCAGATTAATTCAAATGGAGACATAATATTAGCGGCAGGAGACACGGTATATGAGGTTATACTTAATAGGAATGGTATTTGCGCGCTTAAAGAACTAGCAAGATGGACAGGCACAAGGCTTCTATCGGTTTCAGTAATAAATGATATAATAGTGGCGGGCTCCGATAGGGGAATTATCACTTTTAAGGGAAAAAAAGCGTATCCGATTTGGATTGGAGCGCCGACTGTTGTTATTGCTGGAAATTTTTCTGATGAAATAAAACTTATAGCATTATCTAAAACTTCTCAGAAACTCGGACGTATAATAGATGTGAACGCTTTTTCATTAAGAGAATTATTAGGTGGCATTAAGAGTGCATGGGGGCGTGAGGAGGAGATTGTCTTTTTCGCTACAAATATGGGTCCCGTTGGCGATTTTATATTAGACAGAATAAAATCACTAACCACAAAACTCGATATTGATGAGGATGACTATGAGGAAGTTCTCCTTGTCACTCCAGAAGAAGAACCAGTTCTATACATCTTAAATTTTGACGAAGAAGGGCTAAGGATAGAATCTCATCAATTGCCAAATTTTGTTGGAAATCCCTTATACATTGGATGGGGAGACATTGATGCTGATGGTCAAAATGAAGTGTATATAGTTTCATTGACAAATGCTTTCAATATTAATATATCAGCTTTGTATTTCACTAGAACGAAGGAGAAAGTTAACGTTAGGCCAAGAGTGTTTTCTTTGATAAGATTAAATATTGCAAAAAAATTACGGAATATTGTATCAGATGATGGAAGCCCGTACGTGCTAATGATGAATCCTACGTCAAATCGATTACCAGAATTTCTCATTTTATGGGAGGAACCTGAT